>CAZVXJ010000009.1:0-2883 GCA_964631675.1 uncultured Alphaproteobacteria bacterium | reverse complement strand
CGCACGCTCACTCACTCGAGCACTATTGCGCCCTTTGTGCTAACCCGCTCCGGCGAATATGAAAATTCCGCGCGGGTAACGCACGCTCACTCACTCGAGCACTATTGCGCCCTTTGTGCTAACCCGCTCCGGCGGACGGAGTGTTACATGATTCTCGCAATAAAAGCCGCTGCCGTGCTGAGAAACACTCCGGTCATGACGCCGACGGCCCAGCGGCGGAAAGATTCGAGTGACGAAACGCGTTCGCGCTGCACGGCCTGTTCCGATTCGACAGCCTTCACAAGTTTCAGCACATCCAATCGGAGTGTGGCGATTTCTTCCGTGAGATCGGTGATGCGGGATTCGAGTTTGACGAGATGATTCTTCTGGGAAGGGTACATAGGCGGGGACGGCTCGGGGATGGGTGAGATGGGATAGCACGAGGGGTGAATGCGAAAGCGGAAATCACTTTCTTTCATTTTTCTGGCCGAGAAGATTTCGGGCGGGTTACGCGCGGCTTAAGTTTAGCAATTGCGAATGTGCTTTGCGCTAACCCACCTCGGCGAAGTAGGGAAAATTTCATCTTTCTTCGTTCATCGTTCCTGCATTCGGTGCAATGGCCTCGTAGAGTTGACCATTATAGCGGAGTTTGATTGTTTTGCGGCTTTTGATGAGTGCTAAAGGCTGTGAGATTTCGGCAAGAATGCCGGTGCCGGGCTGGGCACCGCGATAGACAAAGCTGCCTTCGAGTACGCGATCAATTCCATCATAAAAATAGTGGCATTGTTTCAGTCCATAGAATCCGCCCGGCTCGTGCTCGCATTCACGGATGTCACGGGCGCAGATGGAACAGGATGGTTTCTCGAAAGTGAAGGCGATACTGGCTTCGGAAATGATTGCCGTGTCGAGCAGAACGCGAAAATCTTCTGCTTGGCTATGGGCTTTCGGCCAGAAGAAGCAAGGCACGATGTAGCGATGTCCGGCGTGCTCTTCAATGGCGCCGCCGAAGAATCTTGCCACGGGAATCCCCGCGCGATTGTGACCGACGAGGGCTGGTGCGCCATGCGTGAGTGCGAGTAATCTTTCCAGATCGTGCGTGCGAAAGCAGCCGAAGTGCGAATCCACGGCATCACCTGCAAGGCGACAGCGGCGGACGTGTACATCATCGTCTCTTAGTTCTGCGAGCGGCGGGCTGGGAAGTGAATTGATCTGCGCGAGGTGGGCATTGTCCGGGTTTCGCGCCGCAACCGGCCCGGAGAGTGTGTGGAGGATCATGAGGTGGGACTCCTGTGGTTTGGGGTACTTGTGGTGATTTTTGAATATAATCGTTGGTTTTTGGACTATTTTGGTGTGAGATTATTTCTCTGGCATAGACTCCCTTCCTTGACATCGTGGCTAATTGTGCATAATATGATGGGAATGCTGTTATGCGTATTTTTTTCAATGGTGAGTATCCCAAAGCCAGGGAGTCAACGATGAGTACAGTACAAAAGGTATGGTCCCGTCTTTCAGCGAAGCATGAGATGGCAATGTGTGCGTGCATCCTGCTTGCACTCTTTTCTTCAGCGTACGCGCAAGTCAGCGGCAGCGGTACACCGCCGAGTGCCAGCCTCGCACTTTCCTCTGCCAACGTTCCGACGGTCACGATGGCCCAGGTGGATAACGCAACGCTCATTGCAGAAGATGCTGCAGAGATCGAGGCGGCGCGAGCATCCGGCAGTACCAGACCGCCATTCCGCTCGGCACTGCCGCTGGACGTCCATCTCAACTTCGAAAACGGTAACTGGGAAACGTTGCCTAACGGTGACCGACTCTGGCGGTTGCGCATTGTGTCACCCGGAGCCACGGACCTCTGCTTACGCTATGACCGCTGGCGGCTGGTCAAGCCGTGCGAGCTTTGGCTTTACAACGACGATCATTCCACTGTCTTGGGTCCATATACCTATATCGACAATTGGGACGGCACCAATGCCACAGTTTTCACCCGCGGTGAAACGGTAACGCTGGAGTATTATGTTCCGGCGGAAGTAACGGATTTCGGCGAGCTTTCGATTTCGCATGTGGCCCACGGCTACAAAAATATTCTTGCCCGTCATGACGACGACGCGATGAGCCTCTTTAACGACGCGATGGCCTGCAACATCAATGTGCGCTGCTGGCCGGATTACGTGGAAGAGCGGGCGTGTGTGGCGATGGTGATGCTGCCAAACACCGGGCGGTGGTGTTCCGGAGCCATGCTGAACAACACGCTTCAGGACGGCGCGGCAAATTTTCTTACAGCCGACCACTGCTGGCGCTCCGACGTGAACAACTGGATCTTCATGTGGAACTATGAAAGTCCGCAGTGCAGTCCCAATACAGATGGGCCGACGAACCTGACCATCACGAACGCGAACGTTCTGGCCCGCTGCGACACTTTCTGTTCAGACTTTCTGCTGCTTCGTTTGTCGCGGCCACGTCCGAACGGCGCCTTTATCCCGCGCTTTATGGGCTGGGATCGCGATGCGTTTACGCCGTCACAAACCTGGGGAATTCATCACCCGAACGGAGACGTGAAGAAGATCTGTCACGATAATAACCCGGCCGTCCAGACGAACTGGAACGGAATTGGAGCGAATCACTACTGGCAGGTGGAGTGGGATCAAGGCATTACGGAAGGCGGTTCGTCCGGTTCGCCGCTGTTCAGCATCGGGAGTCACGTCATCGGGCAGTTGACCGGCGGCAGTTCGGATTGTATCGTGGGGACAGAAGAGTTAGACAAGTACGGCAAACTGTCTTGGAGTTGGAATGGTACGGGAAACTACGGCGAACGCCTGCGTGATTGGCTCGATCCCAACAATTCGGGAGCGACCTACGTGAATAGCTGGCAGCCGACCGGTCCGCCGAACGATTCCTGCAACCAAC
>CAZVXJ010000008.1:0-28992 GCA_964631675.1 uncultured Alphaproteobacteria bacterium | reverse complement strand
GACCCGCACGGCTATTATCATGCACTAAGGGCCTACGACCCGGTGTACTACAACGAAAAGTGGGGTGGCTGGGTATTGACACGTTACGCCGACATGGTGCAGGTATTTCGCGATGCGGATAATTTTTCGGCGGAGCGCATGCGTTTTTTGGGCAATGAACTGTCGGAGAACGATCGCGATCGCTACGCGCCGATATTCAAGGTTTTGGCCAACTGGATGCTGTTTCGCGATCCGCCCGATCACACACGGCTGCGCAGGCTCTTGAATCATCTTTTCACGCCGAAAGCGGTGGAACAGTATCGCCCGCGTGTGCGTTCCATCGTACGCAACCTGATTGCGGGAATTGAACGTGAGAAAGAGCTCGATCTGATTCGAGAGTTCTCTTATCTGGTACCGCTCACCATCATTCTTGAACTGCTCGGCGCGCCTCAGCTCGATCGCGATAACATCAAGCACTGGTCGGAACAGATTGGTGTGTTCTTCTTTATTCGCGCGGACGAGCCGAAGCGGCGCGAGATAGCCTGTGAAGGTATAGAGATGCTGAGCAACTACATTCGACCGCTGGTTGAGCAGCGGCGCAAAGATCCGGGACTGGACATTATCAGCGCGCTGGTCGGTGCGGAAGAGAACGGGGAAGTTACGGAAGATGAAGTCGTCGCCACCTGTGTGCTATTGGTTTTTGGCGGACATGAAACAACGATGAACTTGATTAATAACGGAACGCTAGCCTTCATCCGTCATCCCCAGCAATGGGAATTGCTGCGGCAGAAACCGGATCTGATGGAATCGGCCGTGGAGGAGCTATTGCGCTACGATTCTTCCGTGAAGGCGACTGTGCGCTGGGTGAAGAACGACGTGAAGATCGGCAATAAGACACTGAAGAAAGACGACCGCGTACTTTTGGCTCTCACGGCGGCCAACCGTGATCCCGAAGTGTTTACGAATCCGGACTCGCTGGACATCACGCGCAATCCGAATCCGCATCTTGCGTTCGGGCAGGGATTTCACGTGTGTCTGGGCGCGGCGCTGGCACGAATGGAAGCGCAGGAGGCGTTTGCCGGACTCACGAAGCAGCTTTCCGTACCGCGATTGGAGACGGACGCGCTTGACTATCATCCGGCTATTGTGAGTCGCGCGCTCACTTCACTGCCGGTTTCATTTGCCGCATGAGAGGTCGAACATGACATCAAAATACAAAATATCCGTTAACACCTTCAAATGCGTGGGATCCTCCATGTGCGTACAGACAGGCCCCGCAATTTTTGGACTCGACAAGAACCGGCAGGCCAAGGTAATGGACGAAAACACTGAAGACCTGAAAAACCTGCTGGCCGCCGCCGAGTCGTGTCCGACGGGAGCGATCACTGTTGTGGAAATTGAAACCGGGAAACGACTGTTTCCGTAGAGCGGATGAACCCCAAACTCTTACTCGGATTCGGCGTGGTACTAACTGCATTGGGCATCGCGGGCTTCTTCACCGTTGCCGATGATCTGCGGCATACCGGCGAATTGATCGGAGTGGGGGCAGTGGTGATCCTGGGCATCAGTGTGGTGGCGGTTTCGTTTCGCAAGCACAAGACCTAATCTATGACTTCAATAACAGCCGAATCCGCATTTCGTTCGCGCGTTGCGCGTTTGGTGCAATCCATAGTCGGTATTTCGAACGTATAGTGTAATTTCATGCGCACGAAGAATCTAATAGAATGGATGATCGGCTGGCAGGGCATAACGCTCGGTGTGCTCTTGCTTACCGGCGCGGGAATTCTGCACGATCACTTTGTGGCGGCGGTGGTGCTCGCGGAACTGGGCGCGGTACTGATTGCGCTGAGTCTGCTCCACATCATCTATGAGCATTTCCTGCGGGAGGAGCAAAAGCACGACACAACCGAGGCCATGCGCGCCGTGATGAAGGAAGCGTTTCAAGGCGCGGAAGGGCTGCAAAAGTATGGCGTTGTGCGGATTCATGAACGGCTGCCGATCGCTGAAATTCAGCGACTGTTTGGCGAAGAAAAAAACCGTATTCGCATTCTCACGACATGGATTCACGAATACAATGCACTCTCGCCTGCGCTGAAGGATGCGGTAAAGAGCGGCGCGGCCTTTGAAATTCTGATGCTGAAACCTGAATCCATGTTTGCGAGGCAGCGCGGATTGGATTTGGGCTATGAAGAGGAGCACGGACGGTCCAGTGTGAACACGATTGTCCGTGAGCTTCGCAGAGATTTTTCAGCGCCTGAGCTGAAAGCGCGAGTAAAACTTCGATTTTATGATGCGTTGCCGTCGGTCGCAGTGCATCAGGCGGGTGAAACCGCGATTGTCTCCGCATGTTTTCCGCACTATACACTGGGAACGCAAGTGCTCCAGCTTGAGGTGAAGGGGGCGAACACGCTTTACGGGCAGTTCGTTGCGAACGAGTTCGAGCATCTCTGGAAGCAGGGGGAGGCAGTGGAGTTATGATGTCAATGGAAAGAAGTGGGTCTGGCCGATGAGTGGCCCGAGTTTTCCCATAGATCTTCGTTCGGACACCGTCACCAAACCAGGTGCTGAAATGCGCGCGGCGATGGCAGCGGCGCCGGTCGGTGATGACCAGTTCGGTGAAGACCCAACGGTGAATCTGCTGCAGGAGCGCATGGCCGCGCTGCTGGGAAAAGAGGCTGCGCTGTGGCTGCCGAGCGGAGTGATGTCGAATCAAACAGCGCTGCGCTCGCTCACGCGGCCCGGAGACGATGTGATTGTCAGCCGCGAAAGTCACATTGTGTGGCATGAAACCGGAGCGGGTGCGGCAAACTCCGGTGTGCAGTTCACGGAGATTGGTGCCGATGGGATTTTTTCCTGTGACGAATTTCTCGCTGCAATAAAAGCGCAGGGGCATATTGTCTATCCGCCGACTACGCTCGTGTGCATCGAGAATACACAGAACCGAGCCGGCGGCGTAATCTTTCCGCAGGACGAAGCCGTGAAGATTTGTGCGGCGGCGAAGGCAAAGAACATTTCAACCTTTCTCGACGGCGCACGGATTTTCAATGCAGCGCTGGCGAGTGGAAAAAGCGCGGCGGAGCTGGCGGCGCCGTTTGATTTGATATCGGTTTCGCTCTCGAAGGGGCTGGGCTGTCCGGCGGGCTCGATGCTGTCGGGGTCAAAAGAGCGCATCACACGCTGTGTGCGTTTCCGCAGAATGCACGGTGGCGCCATGCGGCAGGTGGGAATATTGGCCGCAGCGGGGCTCTATGCGCTCGATCATCTGATGACGAGACTGGCTGAAGATCACACTCATGCGAAACTTATTGCGCAGCGGCTGGCCGCAAGTAAACGCATTGTGCTCGATCCCAACAAAGTCGTGACGAATATTTTGATTTTTGATCTTGCCGAGGGTGCGCCCGACGCGGCCACGATGGTCGCGCGCGCGAAAGCGAAAGGCGTGTTGATGTTCGATTTCGGCCCGCGCACGATCCGGCTGGTCACGCATCTTGACGTTACCCGCGAACAGTGCGAAAAGGCGGCGGAGATTCTGGTGGAGATAGCGGAGGCGTAGCACCGCATGGGTATGCGCTCTTGATGACGGTTCTTATCAGGAATTTAAGCCCAAAGGAGAGACAAAAATGAGAATGATGCTGAGAGCACAACTTTCCACGCCCAAATCCAGCGAAGCTTTGAGGTCCGGCAAGCTGAAGGAAGTGATGCAGAAGACGATGGAGCTGCTGAAGCCGGAAGCTGCCTATTTTACGGCCGAGGGCGGCGCGCGAACCATGTTTCTGTTTTTTGATATGCAGGATTCGGCGATGATGCCGACGATGCTGGAACCGCTGTTCGGCGAACTTCACGCGGAGATTACCCTGACTCCCGCTATGAATCCCAACGATTTAATGAAGGGACTAAGCAATATCGGGTTGTAAAGCCAGGAGCGTGCTCTTTGCGGTCACGAATTGTGACCTCGACCGGCACAACAAGAACATAAATAACAATAGATTAAGAATCTTGATATCACAAATTGTGATGTCAAGTTGGCAGGTTGACCCATGAGCCAATTGATCCCCATTGAAAGAATCGAAAACAAGATCATCGTTCTGCGCAGCGAGAAAGTTATGCTGGATCGTGATTTGGCAGACCTGTACGGAGTTGAGACGATGCACTTGAATCAAGCAGTTGCACGAAACTTTGACCGATTTCCGGCTGATTTCATGTTTCAGTTAACCGAGCAAGAGTTTGCAGACTTGAAGTTCCATTTTGGAACATCAACTTGGGGTGGTACGAGAAAACTGCCTCGTGCATTTACCGAGCAGGGAGTAGCAATGTTGTCATCGGTGCTACGCAGCAAACGCGCGGTGCAGGTAAATATTCTGATCATGAGGGCATTCGTGAGTATGAGGCAAATGTTATCCGAACACAAGGATCTCGCGAAGCGGATAGACAACCTCGAAAAGAGATACGATAAACAATTTGCGTTAGTGTTTGACGCAATCCGCCGCTTGATGGAGCCGCCAACAACAGCCGCTAAAAAGAAATTCGGTTTTCAGACGGGAAAGGGTGAGGGGAAGACGGAAGGAAGGAGAAGGTAGTGCCGCACTGCGTGCGCGGCCGGAGTTCTAAAAGATATGCGAGCATGTGTAGGCACATAGCGCCGCAAGGAATTCATGAAAGTCAGCGATGGCAAGACCGCACATACTGAAGCGAACCGATGCCCGGACTCTTGTGTTCCGGCAGTTGCCGATTGATCGCCAATTGACTGAGACTGAGGAGCAGGCCGAGCAACGCCTGCTTGCGAAGTATAGCAAGTCGAAACGTTTTGGACGTGAGACAAAATACAGCTATCAGGTACTGGCCGATTTAGCGGGCTTTTACATGTTTTACCACAGGCATGCTGATGCAGAACGCGTTGTGGTTCAAATTCTCCGCTTCCTGGAACGGCGGTACGGATTTTTTCCTCATCCGGACTATCCCTATTGGCTGCACGCTTGGAGTAACGTCTGCAGGTATCAGGAAAAATTTGATGAAGCGGAGGGCCACAGTCTGAATGCATTGGCTCTTACCCAGTCCCTTCTGTCCGAACATCATTACGATATTGCCCGACTTCTTGAAAGGCTGGCCGACACATACTTCGCGCGTTCGGAGCATTTGCTGGCCGGAAGCGAGTACTTGCGCGCGATTGATGAACTTAACCGTCAGAAATCGCCCGCGCCATTGCATTTGGCGGATTTGCACGAAAAATTAGCCTACGTCTATTCCCGTGCTCGCGAGAGAGACAAAGCAGAACGCAACATGCGGATCGCGCTGAGTCTACGGAGAGCCAATCTTCATCCAAATAGTCGTGCAATCGCGAATAGTCATCGCTGGTTTGCGGCGATATCAGTTATTGGGGATCGTTTCGCCAGAGCCGTAGCTTATCAGCGCATGTATCTGAGAATTGTGGACCGCCTTGGCGCGTTTTATGAGTCCGAAGCAAAGAAAGCTCGCAGCTTTATGATTCTCTATCTACGGGTTCACGCATTCAGGCTACTCCACCATGAAAAGTTGCGAGCCTCCACCGCTTGTTTTCACAGGATGCTGGAGTACTGCAAGCAGATTCCGGAAGACCTCCCCGAGAACTTGAACTCGGTCGCGGCTGCCTACTTTAGAGAGCTGCGAGAGCTTGGCATGAAAGAGGAGGCGAAGGATCTGCGCCGGCAAGTGGATATCATCCTCCGTGAGATAAGAGAAAGAACTGTCAAGAGTTGACATGCATAACGTAGCTTCTCACAGCAATAGCGCACATCCGTGCGGCGCTACACACACAACTTGATTTCAACATTTTCATTATAAAGATTCCGGGCCAATAGATTTCCCCCCTTGGTCCCCCCACAGAGTGGGGGGAGGGAAAATAAGCACTTGATTTCAACATTCTCCCAATAGAATTTTTTCCATGGCAACTCCCAAAGACATCACCACGATTTTGGCCACGGATTGTGGCTCGACGACGACCAAAGCGATTCTGATTGAAAAGCGCGGCGACGAATACCGGCTCGTATGCCGCGGTGAAGCGCCGACGACGGTGGAAGCACCGTTTGAAGACGTGACGCGCGGCGTGCTGAACGCGATCTCCGAAATCGAAGACATCATGGGCCGCAAATTTCTGGACGGCGACAACATTCTGAAACCGAAACGCGCGGACGGTTCCGGCTGCGACGTGTATATTTCCACATCCTCGGCGGGCGGCGGTTTGCAGATGATGGTGTCGGGCGTCGTAAAAGCCATGACCGCCGAGTCCGCCGAACGCGCGGCGCTCGGAGCTGGCGCGATTGTGATGGATACACTCGCTTCGAATGACGGAAGATTGCCGCATCAGAAAATCGAGCGCATCCGAAAACTGCGTCCCGATATGATTCTGCTCTCGGGCGGGATTGACGGCGGCACGAAAACGCACGTAGTGGAACTTGCGGAGCTTCTGAAAGCCGCGCGGCCCAGACCGCGGTTGGGTATCGGCTACAAGTTGCCGGTGATTTATGCGGGAAATAAAGATGCTGCGCAGGAAGTTGCACATGTGCTCGGCGACTCGGTGGATTTGAAAACGGTGGCCAATCTGCGGCCTGTCTTGGAGCGCGAAAATCTTGGACCCGCGCGCGATGCGATTCACGATCTATTTATGGAGCATGTGATGGCGCAGGCTCCGGGCTACAAAAAACTCATGAGCTGGACCGATGCGCCAATCATGCCGACGCCGGGCGCGGTGGGCGATATCATGCAGCGCGTCGCGAAAGCGCGGAACATTACGCTCGTGGGCGTGGACATCGGCGGCGCGACGACCGACGTGTTTTCGATTTTCAAAGTGCCGGGCAAAGGCGAAGAAACCGTATTCAACCGCACGGTATCGGCGAATCTTGGCATGAGCTATTCAGTGATGAACGTGCTGGCCGAAGCGGGGATCGAAAATATCTTGCGCTGGGTGCCGTTCAACATTGAAGAAGGCGATTTGCGCGATCGCATCGCCAATAAAATGATCCGTCCGACCACAATTCCACAGACGCGCGAAGAGCTGCAAATTGAACAGGCGATTTCCAGAGAAGCGCTGCGGCTTGCGTTCGTGCAGCACAAGAGTTTTGCGACGTCGCTGAAAGGTGTGCAGCAAGAGCGCGACATCGGCGACACGTTCGAGCAGAGCGGTTCGGGCGAAACCGTCGTGAACATGATGGCGCTGGATATTCTGGTGGGTTCGGGCGGAGTTTTGTCGCACGCGCCGCGCCGCAGCCAAGCTGCGCACATGATGATTGACGCGTTCCTCTGTGAAGGCGTGACAGAATTGGCCGTGGATTCGATTTTCATGATGCCGCATCTGGGTGTACTGGCCGATGTGCACGAAAAGGCAGCGATTCAGGTGTTCGAGAAAGACTGTCTGGTGCGGTTGGGATCGTGCGTGGCGCCGGTCGGTCAGACGAAGGAAGGTAAGGAGTGCATCACCATAGAAATCCAAAATCCAAAATCCAAAATCCCAAACCCGATTGTTGTTCCTTTCGGAGAACTTGTGCTGTTCCCGCTTGGTGTGGGCGAGGAGCTCAAAGCAAAGCTGAAACCGGCGAAACAGTTTGACGTGGGCGCCGGACCGGGCAAAGACCGCGAGGTGACACTGCACGGTGGCGTGGTCGGACTGATTATTGACACGCGCGGCCGTCCGTTTGACCTTTCCCCGAAAACTCCGGATCGCGTGGCGAAAATTCAGAAGTGGTCGCAAATCCAAGTCGCCGGGGACGTAGATGATCACGGCGTGGCGACGGTGAGAAAGTAGAAGGAACAAAACGAAAAGCGGAAAACGGAAAGCGATTGCAAACGGAAACGTCGCCACTTGAAAAGTAGTCTCTCTATTCTCTGCCTTCTAATTCTCGGATTCTCTCTTGCCGGCTGCAAGAGCAAGCCTCCTGAGCCGGAAGTCAAGCGAATGTTTCGTCCGCTGGAATTTCCGGCGACGTTTCGCGGAACTCTGCCGTGCGCGGACTGCGCGGGAATTCTGTACACACTGAATCTGTTCGAGGACAGCGTGTACTACTTGCGCATGAGCTATCTGAACAGCTCAAAGCGCGGACGGCACTCGGATTTTGACGAGGTGGGGCGCTGGACTCTCAGTTATGACAAGACTCGGCTTGTGCTGGGCGGAATATCCAATACTTCGGCGCAGACATTCAATGTTGTCAATGGTGACACGCTGACCAAGCTGGACCTGCAAGGCAATACCATTGCATCGAAATTGAGCTACGATCTCGTACGTGCACCAACGGTCCAACCGCTGGAACCAACGTTGTTGCTGACTGGTATGTATACGTACGTGGCGGACGCCGGACGATTCCGCGAATGCTTAACCGGGAGGGAGTTTTCGGTTGCTCAGGAGAATCAAAATGCGGTGCTGGAGAAGGCATACTCGGAAAAACGCAAGGAAGCGGGAGAAGCAATCCTGCTTTCCGTTGAAGGCACTCTGACCAGACGCGCCCGCACCGAGGGCTCCGGCAACGAAAATGTGCTGGTCGTCCAGCGATTTCTCGATCTCTGGCCAGGTGACAGCTGCGGCATGCACGTCGCTTCAGCGAGTCTGGAAAATACAACGTGGAATCTGCGGCAGATTCGCGGCAAACCTGTGAATGCGCGCGCTGCGCGTCGCGCTATCTATGTCCTGCTCGGAGGGCCGAAAGGTCAACTAAGGGGTTTTGGCGGCTGTAATAACTTTTCAGGCTCCTATGCGATCGACGGGGACGCGATCTCGTTTGATGCACTCGTTTCAACCAAGATGATGTGCCGCGAAACGGTTGAGATCGAGACCAGGTTTTTTGATGCCCTTGACGCGGCGGATGGCTGGAAAATTCTGGGCGAAACACTGGAGCTGTACGCTCATGATGGAACCGTTGTCGCAAAGTTTGACAGTCGCAGCAGTCAGTAGAATACCTCAACAGGAAACAGAACAAACATGGGCTCAGCAGAAGATCAGGCAATAATCTGGGCCATTGGCGCGAAAGAGTGGGTGGAGCGCCGGGAGCGGTTCAGCGAGCCACTTTGGCTGCTCATGATGGCGATGGGTGGAGTTGTTCGCGGCAAACGATTTCTCGATGCCGGTTGTGGAGGCGGAGGAGCCTCGGTCATCGCGCATAGACTTGGTGCGATCGTGAGCGGATTTGATGCGACACCGGAGTTCATCAATATCTGCCGCGAGCGATTGCCCGGAGTGAAATTCGATCTCGGCGACCTTGAGGACTTACCGTACGCAGATGGGAGTTTTGATGTCGTGTTCGCGGCCAATTCACTTCAGTTTACTTACGATCCTGCGAAGGCATTGTCTGAGTTCAAACGCGTACTGGCGCCACATGGCAAGGCCGTCGTGGCTGCCTTCACGGAAGTGCAGCGCAATGACATGGCCAGTGTGATGATGGCGATGAGATCGCTCGCGCCCGAGCCTCCAAAGGTCGGTCCGTTTGCGTTGGGTAAGCGTGAACTCGTGGAAGCGGCGATTCGGACGTCGGGCATCAAACTGTTGCGGTGGGAGGAGATTCCATTCGATATAGTCTATCCAAATCTGGATGACTGCTGGGAAACTGCGCGCTCGACAGGGTCGCTGCAGGCGATGATCAATCTCCACGGTGAACAAACTGTGCGCGAAGCTCATAGAACGGCACATTTAGCCTTTGTGCAGCCTGGCGGAGAAGTGCATCTGAAAAATTACTCGCGTGTACTGGTACTTGGCGCGTGACGAATAGGAAAACAGTCTTCACATGAAAACTGCCGTGATCGGAGCAACTGGAATGCTGGGCGGACCGGTAGTGGAAACACTGCTGACCGACGGCTGCGGCGTGCGCATTCTCAGTCGTGAACCGGGAAAAGCAGTGCCGAAGTTCGGTTCAGATGTGGAGTACTATCAAGCCGATGTGCAGGATATTGCGTCGCTGAAAAACGCGTTTTCCGGATGTGACACCGTGCATGTGAATCTCAGTACGGACCCCGGTGCGGACACGGAAGCGGTCATGTGGCATGGACTGCGAAATGTCCGCGAGGCCGCCGAATCGCGCAACCTGCGGCTGATTTCCCTGGTTGCGGGTGACTGGGAGCCGGACGTCAATCATGCAATGCCCAGACGCGCAGCCTTTTCCAAGGGTATGCTTGCGCTGGAAGAGAGCATGATTCCGACAATTGTCTGGCAGGCGACGTGGTTCTTCGAGAGCTTGGAATATTTTGTTCTTGAAGACCGGGCAATGATGATCGGCCTGCAGCCGCTGGACTGGCATTTCATCGCAGCAGCGGACTATGCCAATTGGGTGTCGAAGGCCATGAAAATGGAGTGGCAGGGGCACCACCGGTTCACGGTGCAGGGACCGGAGCCGATGAAGATGCTCGACGCCTTGAAAAAGTACTGTGCCGTAACTCATCCTGGACTTCCCGTTGAGCAGCGGACGATTGGTGGTGTGAAGGAATTTGCACGTCAGAATCCTCAGCACGGATGGCTCGGCGGCTTTGCGGATTTCATGGCCTACTTCGAGACCTACGGCGAAATGGGCAATCCGGCCGAAACCTACCGCAGGTTCGGCAAACCCGAATGGACACTTGACAAATGGCTGGCGACGGGAATCAAACGATGAGGAACCGGAGAACACGTGGCTGATTTCTTAACCGGCAAGTGGCTGCTCTTTAATATATTTGTGCTGGTGATGCTGGCACTGGACCTTGGGGTGTTCAGCCGCAAAGCCAAAGTGATCTCTGTCAAAGTGGCGCTGATCTGGAGCGCCGTCTGGATTTTGCTCGCGCTGGGGTACAACGGCTTCATCTACTACCAGATGGGGCCCGCCGCCGCACTCGAGTTCTTTACCGGCTATCTGATTGAGAAATCGCTTTCAGTGGACAACATATTTGTGTTTGTCCTGCTGTTCACTTTTTTCAAGGTGCCGGAACAGTACCAGCGGCGTGTTTTGTCATGGGGGATTATCGGCGCGCTGTTGATGCGCGCAGTGCTGATTGCCGTTGGAGCGGCGCTGATCGAGAGTTTTGCCTGGGTGATCTACGTGTTCGGTGCCTTCCTGATCATAACGGGAATTCGCATGGCCATGCAAAAAGAGCATGGCGTAGAGCCGGACAGGAACCCGGCGGTGAGGGCACTGAAAAAGATTCTGGCTGTGACGGACAGCTATCGCGGCGAAAAGTTTTTTGTGCGCGAAGGCGGCATCCTGCACGCGACGCCGCTGTTCGTCGTGCTGGTCGTGGTTGAGTTTACCGACCTTGTGTTCGCGGTGGATTCGATACCGGCTATTTTTGCGATCACGACGGATCCCTACATCGTCTACACCTCTAACGTATTTGCGATTCTGGGCTTGCGGTCGCTCTATTTTGCGCTGGCGGGAATCGTGGACAAATTCCACTATCTCAAAATTGGTCTGGCGATTGTGCTGGTTTTTGTCGGCATCAAGATGCTGCTCGGTCACAGTCCGTGGAAAATCCCGATTGGCGTGTCGCTCGGTGTGATCTTCGCCATTCTTGCCGGATCGGTTGTTTTGTCATTGCTGAAACCGAAGAAAGTCTAACAAGGAAGAATGCGGCTCAGGGGCCGCGCTACAAGTATAAACATGCAGCAACGAAAACTTGGAAACAACGGTCCCAACGTCTCAGCCCTCGGTCTCGGCGCGATGGGCATGTCTGAATTTTATGGTCCGGCAGATAAGCATGAATCGCTGGCCGTGCTCAATCGCGCGCTTGACCTCGGATGCACGTTCTGGGATACGGCGGATGTCTACGGCATCGGGCTGAATGAAGTGTTACTCTCGCATGTGCTGCGCTCGCGGCGAAAGGAAGTATTTCTCTGCACGAAATTCGGCAATGTGCGAGGTATGGATGGCTCGTGGATGGGCCAGAACGGTAAGCCCGAGTACATTAAACAGGCGTGCGAGGCGAGCCTGCAGCGGCTGGGTGTGGACGTGATCGATCTGTATTATCAGCATCGCGTAGATATCAGCATTCCGATAGAAGAGACGGTTGGAGCGATGAGCGATCTGGTGCGGCAGGGCAAGGTGCGCTATCTTGGCCTGTCGGAGGCCGGGCCGAACACGATCCGGCGCGCGCACAAGGTGCATCCGATAGCTGCGGGACAATATGAGTATTCACTTTGGTCGCGCGATATTGATGCCGGTGTGCTGCCGGTGCTGCGAGAACTCGGGATTGCACTGGTGGCCTATAGTCCGCTCGGACGCGGCTTCCTCTCGGGAAAGTACAAGGACGCAGCCAGCATCAAGACTACGGGAGACGCACGCAGTGCGTTTCCGCGCTTTCAGGGAGATAATTTTCTGAAGAACACGCAATGGCTGGCGGGCATCGAAGCGATGGCGGCAAGATTGAATTGCACGCCGGCACAGCTGGCTATTGCATGGACTCTGGCGAAAGGCGACGATGTGATTCCGATTCCCGGCACCAAGCGAATGGCCAGACTGGAAGAGAATATCGGCGCGATGAATGTGAAACTTTCTGCGCAGGATGTTGCGGAGCTTGACCATCTTGGCGGGGAGGGCATGATTGCCGGAGATCGTTACCGGGAAGCCGGAATGAAGAATGTGCTGCTGGAGAGCCCGTGATGGCAAAAGTTCATTCCTACTCAGGCGAACAGATTGAGGTTACGTTTGACGCGAAGCGCTGCACGCATTCGGCGGAATGCCTGAAACGGCTTCGCGAAGTGTTCGACGTGAACAAGCGGCCGTGGGTCGAGCCTGCCAACGCAGATGCCGATGCAATCGCCGCAACGGTGGAGCACTGCCCCAGCGGGGCATTGCAATATGAACGGTCGGACGGAAAGCTGAACGAAGTCGCTGACGATGTCAACTCCATTACAGTGGTTCCCAATGGACCGCTGCACGTGCGCGGGAAAATTGAAATCGTCGATTCCGAAGGCGAAGTCGTGCTGCGGGATTTCCGCATGTCGCTCTGCCGCTGCGGCGAGTCGCGCAATAAACCGTTCTGTGATAACACGCACCGGCAGGAGCGGTTTCGTGATGATGCCACGGCAGGAAAGGAAGTGATTCAGCCTGTGACTTGCGAGCGCGGAACGCTGCAGCTGTTCGCCAGCCCGAACGGCTCACTCAAGCTGGCCGGGCCGTGCGAGATTCGCACCCTCGATGGCAAGGTTGCCCGAGTGGAAAAAGTTTCGCTCTGCCGCTGCGGGCATTCCAATGTGAAACCGTATTGTGATGGAACACACAAAGAGATAGGATTTGCCGGATGAAGTATTTTATTGATTCGAAGCGTCCGATCGAAGAGATGACCGATATCGAGCGTGATGTGCCCGCACGTATTAAAGTCGCGGCCATGATCAACAAACGCTATCGTGTGGAGTCATCCTATTTTTATGCCGACCGCGTAGGCATGATATTCATTCTGGATCTGGATGATGCGGAACAGCTTTCGGAAATTGTGCTGCTGCTGCGCCGGGCCGGATTGGTGCCCGCGGTGTATCCGCTGATTCCGAATATTGAGATGAACCGCATTCTGGTCGATGTGGCGGATATATCCTGACCGAACCCAAACCAAGCGAAAATCAAACGATGAAAATTCTCATTTCTCTCTTTTCAATTATGATGCTCTCATCTCTACTGAATGCCGCCACCATCATGCGGCAGGTGGAGTACAAGGACGGCGATGTGACGCTGAAAGGCTGGGTGGCTTTTGATGATGCAGCGAAGGGGCCAATGCCCGGCGTGCTGATTATTCACGAATGGTGGGGACTGACAGACTATCCGAAAACGCGTGCGCGACAATTGGTGCAGTTGGGCTATGTAGTGTTCTGCGCGGATATGTATGGGGATGGAAAAAGTACGGACTCGTGGGAAGAAGCGCCCAAACTGGCGGGGCCATTCTGGCAGGATGCCGATCTGTTTCCCCGCCGCGGGAACCTGGCGCTGGCTGAACTCAAGAAGCAGCCCAATGTGGATACGACGAGGCTTGCGGCGATTGGCTATTGCTTCGGCGGCATGGGTGTGCTCGAACTTGCGCGCAGCGGCGCGGATATCAAAGGCGTGGTCTCTTTCCACGGAGGACTAAAAACCATGCATCCGGGCTGGGCCAAGAATATCAAAGGAAAAATACTGGTCTGCAACGGTGAGGCCGATCCGTTTATTGCCGAGGATGAGATTCCGGGATTCAAAGCGGAAATGGATTCCGCAAAAGTCCAGTATACTCTTATCAATTATCCCGAAGCGATGCACGCGTTCACGAACCCGAAGCGCGCGGTTGACAAAGAAAAAGGCGTCGGATACAACGAAGCGGCGGACAAAAAGTCGTGGGAGGACATGAAGATATTTTTCGCGGAAATATTCAAGAAAGAGTAGAGCCGCGATACTCTCTCCCCCCGCACGCGGGGGGCTAGGGGGGTAACATTTTTCATGTCCAACTGGTACGACAATTACTTTCAGGGTGTGGCGCTGGATTTCTGGAATTCGGCGGTGAACCCGCTCGCAGCGCAGGAGTCAAAATTTTTGAAGCAAGTGCTGGGAGCCAGAAAAGGCGCACGCCTGCTCGACGTTCCCTGCGGCAATGGACGTCATGCCGTTGAACTTGCGGCGATGGGCTGCCGCGTGATCGGCGTGGATTTCTCGAAAGAGCAGATAGGCATTGCAAAGGCCGCGGCAAAGAAGCGCGGCGTGAGTGTCGACTGGATAGTCGCCGACAAGCGGACTCTGAAGTGGGAGCGCGAGTTTGACGGTGCAATCTGCTGCGGCAACAGCTTTGGCTACCTGGACGACGAAGGCATGGAGCAGTTTGTCGCCGGAGTCGCGCGCGCACTGAAGCCCAAAGCGCGATTTGTGATCGACACGGCTATGGCTGCGGAGTCCATTATTCCCAATCTCGACCAATCGTGGTGGATGGAAACGGGTAGCGTCACTGTGATGATTGCCAACCACTACGAAGCGGACCAGAGCCGCCTGCATACGACACTGCGTTTTCTAAAAGACGGCAAGGAAGAGGTGCGGGAGATTTTTCACAGAGTTTACACCGTAGCGGAAATCAGAAAACTGCTGGCCGGGCACGGCATTCATGTGACGTCACTCTACGCAGACATTGACAAGAAACCCTATGCTCTCGGAGAGCCGCAGCTCTGGGTGGTGGGGGAGAAGCGGTAATCTGTTCGTCTTTGTCATAGGCACGCCGCACTTCATTTCTTAGATTTTTCAACTTTCAACATACCACAGATTAGAGCATGGCACATTCTTACACACCCGGACTTCGCGTAGCCGAGTCCACCGTTATTACGAAGGAAAGACGTCTTCCGCTGCGCGGTCAGGTCGTCGTCAAGCAGGGCGATTCTCTGAAGGCCGAACAGATTGTAGCGCGCACGGAGCTGCCAGGCAATGTCACACCGATGAATGCTGCAAATCAGCTCGGTGTTTTGCCGGAAGAAGTTGCCGGATGTCTAATTGTAAAACCCGGCGAAAAGGTGCAGAAGGATCAGGTCATCGCCGAAGCGAAAGCCTTTTTCGGGCTTTCAAAGACGCGCCTGAAATCTCCGCTGACGGGCTCACTGGAGGCCGTATCGGAAGTGACGGGCCAACTCATCTTCCGCGATCCGCCGATCCCGGTGGAGATCGATGCATACATTGACGGCAAAGTCACCGAAGTGTATGCGGAGGAAGGCGTGGAGATGCAGGCGCAGGGAGTCTTTATCCAGGGCATTTTTGGCATTGGCGGCGAGACGTTCGGCACGATTCAGATGGCCTGCAAATCGCCCGAGGAAGTGCTCGATGAAAGCAAGATCAGCGGCGATATAAAGGGCAAGATACTGGTAGGCGGTTCACTCGTCACACTCGGCGCGCTGAAAAAGGCTATAGATGGAAAGGCCTCGGCGATTGTGGTCGGTGGGTTTGCAAGTCTGGATCTGCGCAAACTGCTGGGATATGAACTAGGCGTCGCCATCACCGGACAGGAACAGATTGGGTTGACGCTTGTGCTCACCGAAGGTTTCGGCAAAATCGGGATGGCAAAACGCACCTTTGAACTGCTGAAGCGGCACGAAGGTCAGAAGTCGAGCTGCAGCGGTGCGACGCAGATTCGCGCCGGTGTGATGCGCCCCGAGATTATCATATCGCAGAAGGATGTGACGGCCCACGTCGAAGCAAGGCGCGAGCCCGGCGCTCTGACCACAGGTTCTGTACTGCGCGTGATTCGCGAACCGTGGTTCGGCAAGATCGGGAAAGTGACCGCGCTGCCGCCGGAACTCACCAAACTCGATACGGAGACTCTTGTGCGCGTGCTGGAAATCGAGTTTGACAACGGCGAGCGGGCAATCCTGCCCCGCGCGAATGTGGAGATGATCGAGGGATAACCAAGTACAGGTTGCGGCGGCACTCAAATTGCACTAACCGGTACTATTCAGATAATCAAGTGTGAAGTTGTTATAACAGGAGACACAACCCATGAAGCGTTTCGGACCCATTCTCCCGGCGATGCTGCTGGTTGCGGCGAGCATCTGCTGCGGACAAATCACCATCAACCAGAGCGGCGTTCCCGGTACGGGAACCACTATCCAAAGCTCCGATGCCATTGAATTGGGCAACATAGGTGGCTCGGGTGGAAATCAAACTTGGAATTTTAGTTCGCTCACTTACGATTCGCCGGTTCCGGCGCCGATCGTAGACCCCGGCAGCACACCGTTCGCCGCGACCTTTCCCACGGCCACGCACTGTTTTGTGAACGAGGACGGCGGTTTCGCATCATACACCTATCTTCGCAGCTCAGCGAACGGTTTGTATCTGCAAGGATCCGCGACGGTGATGGACACGAATCAGGTCGTGTTCGTATACACGCCTGAAGCGCTGTGGTTGCCGTTTCCGCTCACCTACCAAACCAATTGGACGACGGTGACGCACATCACTTATGAACCCATCCCCGGCTACTTTATCTCGATTATTGACTCGACGCTCAATACGTGTGATGCGTGGGGGAATCTGATCACGCCGCAGGGCACGCAGCCTTCGCTGAGAGTTCGTATGCACGGATACTCGGCGACAACGGTGCCGGGTATGCCCACGGAGTGGACCGAGGACTATAGCTACGGCTGGTTCACGCAGAATGCGCTCACCGGCGCGGATATTTCGTCTGATGACGATCCGCCGAATCCGAATTTTACTGAAGGCTACCTGAGCATCAGTTGGATTGGAAATGTGGAAGCAGATCCGGTGCGCGGACCGCTGCGTAAGGAGTTTTCGCTGGGCGCAAACTATCCCAATCCGTTCAATCCCGAGACCAGTCTGCCGATTACGCTCGAACGCACGGGAACGGTGGAGTTCAAAGTTTACGACGAACTGGGACGGCTGGTCATGAACGAATCACACGTACTCTCTTCGGGATCGCACAATCTCGCGGTGGACGGAAGTTCCTGGGCCAGTGGAAACTATATTGCACAGGTCACGTTGGACGGAATGACGAAGTCACATCGCATGGTGCTGATGAAGTGACCCCCCCGCCCCCCCGCACGCGGGGGGAGTTGAGGAAATTGATGATGTGAGGGGAGAAGTAATGAAACGGGCGACCCTATGGGTCGCCCGTTTTTGCTTTTCACCGTTTGGCGCAATGAGACTCTGCGCCCTGATTTCTTTCACAGCGGAATCAGCTATGCGTCGTTGCTTGCCTGACTGCTTTCCTGACCTGAAATGGGTGCGACAGGCGGTTCATCTCGTAAGATGTCGATCGTGCCGGGAGTATCCGCGTTCACTTCGCGTCCGGCATCACGGTCGGTGGTTTTGGCGTCTTTCGGTAACGCCTTATTTTGTTCAGTCTGCATCATTGTGTCGTCTCTGACGGCTGCCGCCGCCGGTATCGTTTTTTGTCACGCAAAAGGAAACTTGAAGCGCACGCAGTGCGGCACTACTTTGCGCGGTAGAACTCGATGCGGCGGTTCTGCGCACGTCCTTCATCAGTGTCGTTCGTTGCAATGGGTCTGTCGTAAGAGAAACCCTTTGCAGCGGCAATCTGGGCGGCCGGTATGCCGTGATCTGTCAGCCACTTGCGAACGGATTCCGCGCGCGACTTCGACAGATTCAAATTGTATGCATGTTTGCCCTTGTTGTCCGTGTGGCCATGAATTTCGACCACCACCTCGGGATTCTCCTTCAGCGTGTTGAGTGCCTTGGTCAGGATCTCCTCGGATTCGGGCAGAATTTCCGCGCTCGCAGTCTTGAACGTAATTCCCTCGAGGGTGATGGCCTTTCCGACTTCGGGCATTACGATGGTTTTCGGCACATCGTCTTCGCGTACGAGCGGGTTGGTGCTGTTGGACGTGACTTCAACGCCGTCATTCACCGTGCCATCGTCCGTGTCCACGTCAAGCGGATTGGTGTGATGCGTGTTGACTTCGGCACCGTCCTTAAGCGTGTCGCCGTCGGTGTCGGGATTGGTGGGATCCGTGGAGTGCGTGAGCATTTCCGCGCCGTCGGTCAGCCCGTCGCCATCCGTATCGGGATTCAGCGGATCGGTGACTTTCCCGCGCAGAATATCAATCGTGCCCGGCGTTTCTCCGGTGACTTCATTGCCATCGCCCAAACCGTCATCATCGGTGTCGTTGTCAAGCGGATTCGTATGATGCGTTACCACTTCGTCACCATCCGTCAGTCCGTCGCCGTCGGTGTCTTTGTTCAGCGGATCGGTTTTGTGCGTGAGCACTTCGTCGCCGTCTCTTAAGCCGTCTCCGTCGGTGTCGGGATTTTTCGGATCAGTCCCGAGCTGTTTTTCTTCGCGGTTGGTGAGTCCGTCGTGATCGTCATCGCGATCTCCGCTGCCGGCGGAAAATCGCAGACCGATCAGAGCCGAGGTCCAGTTATCGCTTCCGTCAACTTTGAGCGGATCAATTTCTTCACTGAAGGAGAGATTGTAACCGCCGTGCAGATCCAGCGACCACTGCTCGTCGAGACGGTACTGCAGTCCCACACCCAGCGGCGCAAAAGCGGACCAGCCGGAGTTTTCCGCATCCAGATCGGAAGAATCGGGTCGCGTATTGGTTTCATGATAGAGCATTCCGATTCCGCCAAAGATAAACGGAATGATCTTCTCCGAGTGCACCGGTGCGAAGCGCAGGCGGGCATCCAGCGGCAGCAGCGTAGCCCGGTATTGATCGGCTCGCAGATCTACACCGGTGATTCCGGCCTCCAGCTGCAGAGGATCAGCCAGCGGCCAGGCATAGGCCGCACGCATGGTAAGACCGGGAATACCGCCCTCCGAATCCGTATTGGGCAGCGCGAAACCGCCGCCGAAATATGCATCCTGTCCCATGTCGCGATACTGACTAAATCCTAAACCGACCAATGTCAAAACCGCCAACGGGGCCAGCAAAAAACGAATAGATTTTGTCATCGAAAGCTCCTCTCCGCTAAGTTCATTTGCGTGCGTCGTGAACCTCACGCCGCATTGTCCTGAAAATACTGTTTTTTTGGCAGAGAGTCAAGCCCGATTTAAGGCGGCTTTGGCTACAATCCCGTAGCCTGCTTGAGTTTACGACGCACGTCGAAGTAGGCAATCCAGAAAAAGGCCGCGATTCCGGCGAAGATGACGGCCACGGCGGGGCTGAAGTCCCATGTCCAGGCGATGCCGGTTTCACTGTCCCACTGGTATGAGAAAATCAGCAATGTGAAAAAAATCGCCAGGCCGAGATGCCAGCTCTGCTTGCGGATACGGCGGCGGGTGCGAAGTAAAGTGCGCAGTTCAGTTTCCGGTACTTCCACTTTCGGGATGCCGTTTCCGCCGGATGCGATCAGCCGCGCAATCTGGCTATCCGTCTTCGCGAATTCTTCAATCAGTGTCTTCGTTTCCGCACTGGCCTCGCCCGAAAGATATGCAGGCAGTAGATCAACGATAGTGTTGCGATGAATGACGGTCATGATGGTATTCCTTTATGGTTTGGATCAAGATTCCGGACGGGTTACGCACGCCCACTTCGTGAGGTTTCATGACTTACGTTGTGCTAACCCGCCTCGGCGGAAGGGGGGTGCTTTTCGGTTTCTCACAATCCCTCTCTCCACTTCAATAGTTTCGCCCGAGCACGATGAACCTTGACTTTTGCGCTCGTGAGTGTTATCTTGAGTGCAGTCGCGATTTCATCATAGGACAGGCCGTCGGCCCTGAGCAGAAGCGCTTCACGGTCTTCGGCAGGCAACAGCTTCATTCGGCCCATGACCGCGTGGATCTCGTCTCTCTGTTCGGTGCGGTGGTCATGCCGCTGCGAACTATCCGCAATCTCCTCGTCCAACTCGACCTGTATTTTTCGCTTGCGCCGGCCCTCAAGAAAGACATTCCGCGCGCAGGTGAGCAGATAGCCCTTTACCGTGGCCGACTGAATGCTATCCCGTGCTGTGAAAGCACGCGCAAAGGTCTCGGCCGTGATCTCTTCGGCATCATGCGCATCTCCCGACAGCCAAAAGGCGAAGCGGTAGATATCCGGTGCATAGCGCTGATACAGGACGTGGAATTGGGTCATGTTCTTGCCGTTCAACCATAAGATGCAGAAGCCGGGCGAAAGTTACAAGCACCGGCTAAGAGATTGCACTTTCTGATGTTGCCATTTCTACCCCATTCCTAGGAGACTACGATGCGACGTTCACGAATTCTGCTTGCCGGGCTGGTTCTGCTGTCCGCGGCCATGCCGGCACTAACGCAAATCACGATTACGCAAGGCAGCTTTGCGGCCATCGGCAGTTCGGTCAATCAGTATTCGAGCGCCGGTCCCGTGGCGGTTACGATTGGACCCTCCGGAGCCAATCAAACCTGGACGATCCCGGAATACACCGTGAATGAGGCGGTTGCCGTAACGATGGTGACGCCCGCATCCACTCCCTACGCGGCGTATTTTCCCACGTCCACGCATTGTTATGCAGTTTCAGTGGGCGGCGGCCTGAGCTACTCCTACTTGCAGGTCAGCGCATCCGAAATTCGCAGCGCGGGCTTTGCATCGAGCTTCGGAATTGAGCTCATCGGAGTGTACGATCCCAAAGGACTGGTCTCGCCGTTGCCCCTGAGCTATCCGCACGCCAGTTGGACGAGCGTCTCGCAGTATTTCATCGAAATTTTTCCCGGCTTTGGCACCACGTTCCGCGACAGCACCATTCGCACACTGGATGGCTGGGGCACGGTGCAGACGCAGTTCGGAAATTATCAAGTCTTGCGTACATTCCAGCACACTTGGGCAACAAACACCGTGACCGGTCAGCCGCCGCAGGTAACTGAATCGGTGGGCTATGCCTGGGTGAATGCGCAAGGGATCGGAATTGTCTCGATGAGCACGCAGGGCAGCGATCCGAATTTCACAAACGCCTCCGTCACCTTCCAGATTCCGGGTCAGGTTTCCGCCGATCCCGTGCGTGGCCCTGTTGCACGCAGTTTCGACGTGCAGCAAAACTTCCCCAATCCCTTCAATCCCGAAACCACGCTGCCGCTCTCGGTGGATCATACCCAGCAGGTCAGCCTGAAAATCTACGATGAAACGGGCCGTCTGGTGAGCGAAGAAAATTACACACTCCCCGCAGGACAGCACACACTGCGTGTGGATGGATCGTCGTGGGGCACCGGAACCTACTTTGCAAACGTAAGCTCAGAGAATGAGTCGCAGACCCTGAAGATGCAATTGATCAAGTAGTGCCGCACTGCGTGCGCTCTTCTGTTACAACATCGGGCGGCCATTTGGCCGCCCGATTTCATTTCCCATTCCATGCCGTTGTGGGTCTCCAGACCCGCAATGGCGACACGCAGTGTCCGCGCGTAACCCGCCCGGAATCTATCTGTCTTCTTCACTCTCTTGCAACACCACGGAGGGTGTTGCCTGGTAAGTCTGTGAGGTTGGATTCTCGCGGAATGTTCATCACTGCCGGCAAATCCTCCGTCGTGGCGACGACCTGATAGAACATCGCGGGCGCGAAATGCACGACGCCCGTGTGAACATACGTCGTATCCGTCGTGAAGCCGTGAAACAAGTAGGGACCGTTGTTCTGATTGGCGTAGTACACGAGGTAGGCGGTCACATCCACCGCGCAGCCGCCGAGCGATTCCGTCACCGGACTCCAACTGAGCCGCGCATGAATCCCCTGCGGCTGAATCACGACCTGCGGATCGGCCGGTGTGCGAATTTGTTCGACGTGCAAAGGAATGCGCACATAGCCGCCCGTGCCGTTCACCGCGTCGGTTTGGATGCGCAGTGTGTCTCTGTTTACTCCCTCCAGCGACGGCGTGTATGCGAGCACAAGACTGCACGCGCTCATTTGTCCGGGAGCGAGGGCGAAAAAGGCTCCGCAAGTTGTTGTAAGGTTAAAAGGTGAAATGAGTGCAGAGAACGGAGTGAACACAGTCACGGTCTCTGTTCCAAAGTTTCTGAGATACAAAACTTGTTGCGTATCCTGCGGACATTCCAGCACATAGTTTCGGCTTGAGATCCCGACTGACGGGCTGCTGGAACGCACCAATGCAAGATAGCCTTGAGATGCGCGAATTTCAAAATCGCCATTCGATTCATCGAACACTGTGGCGTTATTGACAGACGTTACGCGAATGCGACACCGGTCAGAGGGTGGTCCGACATAGGTCACGCGCTCACGGGAATCGTTCAGAGTATTGGTCGCAAGCATTTCCCACGGACCCTCAGGAAATGAGCGGTTTAGCTCGATGTTGACCCGCGAATTGATGTTAGGCGCGTGCCAGCGCACAGTGTCGCTTTGAAAGATGGAGAACACTTCCCCACCATTTGGTGAGCCGACGAGAATGCCAGATTCGGGTGCGAGCATGCCGACGTGAAAGAACTGACCCCCGCCCGAACCCGGAATCGATCCGCCAAAGACCACAGAGCCGTAGCCTATGTACCTCATATCACGTACCGCGAGCGCATACTCAGAATAGCCCGAGTAGCCTGTCCAAATGGTATCGCCTCCTGCATCAAGCCTCCACAGGCGCGCAAGCGGGTACACTCCCGATGCAAGGAATCCCCCGTCCGGAAACTGAACGATGGAAGTGAAGGCGGAAGCATAGTTTCTTTGGCTTATGAGGTTGCCGAGGGTGTCGACTAAGAGGAAAGAACTCGACCCTCCATTTGAAATCGCAAGATGTCCGTCGAGAGTTTTGATCATGCTTGTCGGTCTGTCCGTCTGCGGTGTGGGAAAAGTCCACCACATTTCATTGTCTCCCGTAGCTGATAACTTGTGGAGAAACACATCGGTCGCGGCTCCATAAGCGGTACTGTCTACTTCCCCACAGATCACTATGCTGCCACTTTCGAGTTCGACCACGGCAATTGGTTTTTCGCCCAAAGGAGTTTCTCTCCTATGCTGCCATATCACCTCGCCGTCTGTATCTGTCTTTACGACAAACACATCGCCAGCGACGTACCCGCACAAAACATATCCGAGGTCGCGTGATTCAATAGCAGATTGAATCCACTCGCCGCCAATTGTAAGACTATCGCGAGTTGCGGTATAATCATGTACCCATTCAAGAGAATCTGTGTCGTCAAACTTCCAGAGTCGAGCAAATGAGCCGCAGTAGCTCGGCCCAAAGTATTGCGGGTCCTGAGTCAGGTCGATTCGCATTGTCCATCCTAGCACGTAACCAGAAATCACATAACCGCCGTCAGATATCGCTGTGGCATCTTTGGGTTCCGATCGCCTGCCGCCCCATGCGCAAGTGCAATCGTCAGAATATATGATTCCAGAAGAAATGGCCGATCCGTCAATCTGTAGATGGTTCCATACCAAATCTGTCCAGCAGTAGCTGTGGTGATTTGTATTGATTGCTCCGACTGCGATCACTGTACTATCGGTACGGATGTCTAAAGAAACACATTCAGACCGGGGATCAGTGCCATAATCCCAAACGGTCCTCGTCCACAGCGTATCCGGCGCTTGCGCAAACCCCGCACTCACGCACAAAAATATTATCATTAATCTCATGACTAATCTCCTTTGTAAATCGTTAGCAAGAGGATTTGGGTGATCCTTCCTCTTCACTTCGTTCAGAGTCAGGATGACAAATGCTATTCATGCTCGCTTCGCAGATGATGACAAGTGCTATTCAAACTCGCTTCGCTGAGCGAGAATTCCCAACGTGGCCACACGCGGTGTGCTGGTCATCCTGAAGCGAGTTGTAGCGCCGCACGGCTGCACGCTCTTGGCCGAAAGGGTCACCCGGAGTCCGGCGAAGATTTCACGTTAGGCTTCAATTTACCCTCAAACTCTCCCAGAGTCAACTCAATCTGAGCATGAACTTGCGAATAGCGATGTTGTTAATACTGAACATATTTCGAACTGCCGTTATCCAAAGCACTTAACGTAAATCAATATAAAATAATATATAAATCACAAACGTAGAAAAATCAACTCCCCAAAAAGAGAGGCCAATCGCCTCTCATTTTTATTGCTGACCCTCAAGAAATGCCAACTCACGCACAACAAAACAGTAGTTTAGCCAAGACGATTGTCTCCCAATTCCAGATCAACCAAGAGTTTGTGTGTTTTAGGAAACTTTTATTGACATGCCGCAGTCCAAACTGTATATTATGGACGTCATATTTGAACACACGGCTAATTCTACCCCCCAACCCCCCGCTAAAGCAGGGGGAGAAAGAAATGAAATGAATCCCATCACCCAACTCCTGCCCTTACTGGATGACCCCACCTCACTCGATCTCGACCTGTTGCGAAGCGGAATTCACACCGCCAGTGCGGCCTTCGATGACTTAAAGAAGCTGCACGACAGCTACGAACACGAGCTGCAAAAAGAACTTCGCGCGAAGAGCGACCTTTGCGGCGGGACACCTACCTGCGCCTTTCCGGACAGTGCTTTCTCCCTTCGCGGTCCGGCCCTGCTGGCGGCCCGCCGCGAAGCGTCGCTGCGCTTCAACGAACTCTACATGATTTCGCCCGTCAGTCGAAAACACTGAGACACTGAAAAGCTGAGACGCTGAAAACGGAAAAGCGGAAAAACGGAAAACGGAAAAGAGCAAAGTAAGAATTTCGGGCGGGTAACGCACGCACACTGTGTCGGCTTTCTTGATCTCGCTGTGCTAACCCGCCGCAGCGAAAAACCCTCTCTTCATTTCACCGTTTCAGTGTCTCAGCATTTCAGCGTTTTCCAAATCAATCTCTAACTCAGAAAGAACAAACCCAATGGCTACAACCTATACACTTTCGAACGAAGGCGCAGCGACTCCGACGCTGCTCACTTTTGAAGTGGACACGACCTCAAACAAAGATTTCGTGCTCGCTGATCTGGATAACAATCTCACCGCCGCCGTCATGGCAGGCAATAACAAAGTCGGCATGGGCGCGGCGGGCGACCGCCTTGTCGGCAAAGTGATCAAAGTCTCCGAAGAATTGCAATCCGGCACGGCAATTCCCGCGCTCTGCACGGTACAAGTCACCGGAGTCGCACGTTTCAAATATTCCGGCTCCGCCCCCGCAGTCGGCAACAAAGTTGAAGGCGACGGCGCGGGCAAAGTCCGCCAAGCCATCACACTCACCGATGTTCCCGCCGGCGGCACCAAGCAGCGCGGGCTTGTGATTGCGGTCAATACGACGGACACCACTGTTGATGTGCTGCTCGACGCATAGCCGGTGGAGGTGAACAGCGCACAGCCGTGCGGCGCTACATACCGATCCACATTTCTCGCCGAGGCATGTGTCTTCACATGCCCGGAATCTTCTTTCAAGTTTCACGTTTCAACTTTCAAGTTTCCCCTCAATGACTCTCGACTTTACGAACGCCTATTCACTGCGCGAAAAAATCAATGACCACTCGCGCTCAGGTAATCTCGCACTATATTCGGAAGCGCAGGATCGCGGCCTGACTTTCTCCGAATTGCTTGAAGAAATGGACCCGTCGCCGAAAAAGCTCGACGGCTCTTTCGATACTCCGCTCGATGCGTTCGAGCGACAGCTTTATCTTGCTAACGTCACCATCGCAGGCAAGCACGCAACCTCGCTCGAACAGTTTCTCACTGGCGCCGGACTAATTCTCGCTCCGGAATACGTCAGCCGTGAAATTCAGCGCGGCTATAAAATGGTGCAGGATCCGACCGAACTCGTGGCGGCGCAGGTTCCCGAAAAGGGACCGACCGTCAAACCCATCTATATCAAGACCGAACTTGCGAAAAAAGCGCTCGCGCGGCGCAGCGAGGAAGCGAACTATCCCGTCGTGAAACTCATGTACCGCGAAAAAGACGCGGCGATGGTCGATCGCGGCCGGCAGTTTGATTTTTCATACCGCGTCTTGAAGAATCAAAAGCTCGCCGAGTTTCGCGTGTTTCTGTGGTGGATCGGCGCGCAGCTCGCGTTCGATGAAATCACCGAAATCTACAATATCAGCATCAACGGCGACGGCACATCGCCGGCCCCGACGAGCGTGTTTAACGGCACTCCGGCCTCGTTCGTCTATTCCGATCTCGTGCATCTGGCCATGTCGTTCAGCGGTCCCGCAAAAATGACGCACTTGATCGGAACGAAAGCGGATATCGAAAAAATTCTGAACATCTCTGAGTTTCAGGATCCGCAAGCCTTTCAGGGACCAAACTCGTTTTACGAGCGCGGCGACTACCGCACGTTTCTGCCGATGAACACCAAGCTCGTCGTCTGTCCCGGCGCGACGGCTACGAAGTTTGCCGCGCTGGATCACCGCTTCGCCATCCGCGAATCTGTGGCTCAACCGCTCTTGATTGAAGCGGAAAAAGTCATTTCTCAAAAGCTCGAATCGGCCGTCATCTCCAAGGAATCTGTCTACACCGTGATGGTGGACGACGCGATTGCCATGAGCGACTACTAACCAAAAAACTCTGAAGCACTGAGACGCCAAGACACTGAAAATCCGAAGCTCGGAGTTTCTTTCAGCGTTTCAGCGTCTCGGTGTTTCAGAGTCTCTCTTCCCATGCTCACCAAAACACTCGCATACTTACTGGCTGCGCGCCCGATGTCCACCATGGGATTCTCCGGCGTGACGGCATCATCTTCTGTCTATCTTCCCGGCCCCGGCGGTCAAGCCGGTGACGGATTTCCTTTGACGCGCCCGGGCCACCTGACGGCTATCAAAGTGTGGGATGGCACCACGCTGCGCTCGGACGCGGATATCATTTCGTTTCAATCCGGCGATCGCCTTTCCGTCTACTGCCAAAACGTGGGCGCAAATTTCACCGTGAAAGTACGTCTGAACGGCAATTCGACAGCTCTTGAAATCGCCGGCATACCCTTCAGCACCACGTTGTTTGCCATCGTGGAATTTCAACTCAATCGCGAATAGGAGCAGTCATGTCTTTCACAACTCTTGCCACGGTCAAGAAGCATCTCCTGCAGAGCGGATTCGCCGCGCTGCACATTGAAGACCATGATCTTACTCTTACAGGCACCGATCCGGTCGCACTGCCTCACCACAACCTGATTGAGGCGTCAGAGGTAGTCAAGCGGCCCGAGGAAACTGTTCCCGGACTGAGTGGAGTATTGACTCTCACGGGTACAGACTGGGTCGAAATCGGCGAAGTGAATCTGATTCCGGAGTCAATTGTCGTGACGCTGTCGGAATCGTTTGGCACCTTGCATAACGAAGAACTTGATTTTCAGATTGATTACGACCAGGGCCGCATACGCCGTACGAACGACTCGGCAATAGCGGATTCTACCGGTGTGATTGTCTACTACTCGAAATACCGCATTTTCGTCATCTCCGATGACTACAGCATAGACTATGCGGCGGGAACGATTGAGCGGCGCTCCAACGGCGCGATTCCTGACGGCGGCCGCGTGAAGCTTGATTACGACGTGGCAGCCGGAACGGCTCAGGATGATCTGATTCTGGAAGCGATTGTGGAGGCCGAGGACATGATCGCGCGTAATCTTGCTCCCGGCTACACCATCAGCTCATCCGACCAGGGATTGAATAGCGGAGCCACCTGGTTGACGCTTGCCATCGTCTGCCGCGCACTGGCGGCGGAGACGCTGTCTCGCGTTTCGGGCAGTGAAGCCGGCGCGCGCGGCCGCGAACTGCAAAATCTCTCGGAACGCTATGAACACAAAGCCTGGAATGTGCTGCAGCCTTTCATTAATCCGGTGGCTTTACGCTCGCCGGTAAAATTTGTGAATGAATAACCCCACCACCCATGCCACCACGCAAGAAGAAATTAGAAGTAATCACTTCCGAACAGCTAAAGCCGCCCGATGCGTATATTCCGGCTGATCCGGTCAAGCATGTGCTCGATGCACTGTATGCGATGGCTGTGGACGGAAACACCTCAGCGGCAAAGCTGTGGCTCGATTATCACTTCAGACATTATTCTGATCTCTCGGACGACGAACCGGCGGACGAAGCGCTGAAACGGTTGTCATATCCGAATTGAAGTCGCAGAACCGGGAACGGCTCGAAGAAGCGTCGCGCTCGCCGTGGCACTTTCTCACTCACTACGTAAAGACGCACGATCCGATGCGCGGCATCGTGCCGTTCCCGGAGTTTGCCTATCTGCAGGAACTGGTGGAAACCGTCACGCGCGAACGGTTTCTGCTGGTTCCCAAGTCAAGGCAGATGATGGTCACCTGGACAATGGTCGCGTACTTTCTCTGGCGTTGCCTGTTTCGCGGATCCGGTGTGTACTTATTTCTTTCCCGCAACGAGCGATGTGCGGCAGAGCTTCTGGAACGCGTACGACTGATTATGGCAGTTCTGCCGGCATATATGCGCCCGAAGGCCACCACAAACTCGAAGGAAGAACTGGCTTTCGGCGCGCTGAATTCACGGATTCTCTCGCTGCCTGCCTCACCGAATGGCCCTCGCATGTATTCGCCGACCGGCGTGCTCTGGGACGAGATGGCTTTCACACCCTATGACGAGCATATCTGGGCCGCGCTCAAACCCGCGCTGGATAGTGGCGGGAGTTTTGTCGGCGTGAGTTCGTCGGGCGGCCCGCACAATCTATTTGCAAAGTTCTGTTTGGAATCTCCCCCCCTGCTAAATCTGAAATCTCCCCCCGCTTGCGGGGGGGCGGGGGGGTCTTCTTCCCCCCAAATCTCTGATTTGGGG
>CAZVXJ010000007.1:15494-32804 GCA_964631675.1 uncultured Alphaproteobacteria bacterium | reverse complement strand
GTTTCTCCTGGCCTGCCGACGGCTACCCACTCTGCGACCTGCCCACTTATCAGAAAGAAGTCTTGCTGCTGCCATGGCTGCGCGGCTCGGCGATGGCGGTCTGGATGGATCAGCGGTCATCTAATCCGGGCCGCTGCTGCGGCGCGGGATCGGTTGGCGATATCTTCTCGAACATTTATGCGCAGACGCTGTCTGAAGTGAGCTTGGCCGCCCATGAGCACGACCGCGAACCCATTGTCAACGAACTTGCCATTACGTCCGTTTATCCCAATCCATTCAATCCCGTTACCACGATTGAGTTTGCAATTCCTCATGCAATGCGAGTAAAATTAGCCGTCTACAATACTCTCGGTGAGCAAGTCGCTGTGCTGGAAGACAGATCCATGACCGCCGGGCGTCATGATGTTTCATTCAACGGTACGGCACTTGCATCCGGAATCTACTTTGCCCGGCTCGAAGCCGGGGGCATGCAAAGCGTGAAAAAGATGCTGGTCATGAAGTAGTTGAAAATGGCCCTCCTCTCCACCGCCGTCTGGTTCATCGGCAGTTTTGCCATTCTCCTGGTTGCATTGAATCCAGTTCTCTGCGGCCATATCGGTTGCTGCTGTGCGCCCGCCGGAACAAGCTGCGAAACAGAAATCGCCTGTGATTGCCCATGCGCAGTTTCAACCGTAGTGGTGAGCACTGAACCCGTATTGACCAGTAACGCGGTCGAACTCTCCCGCTCAATAAGTGATTTTACCGACATCCGGGAAGGTTTTTCACCGCTGATTGACCGGCCGCCTATTTTTGCTTGCACATTTTACTGAGATGTGCGTAAGGTGAAACGCGGTCGCCGTGGTTTCGCCACGGCTTTTTTGTGCACAAAATAGGAACAGCATATGACAAAGTACGTTCTCGCAGTGAGTTTGATCAGCACTCTGTTTGGGTTTGACGGCGCTTTCGCCGACGAACCTTCGCTGAAGCAGTTTGCACACTGCCAAATTTGCTGGATACGTGAAGGATCAGGAGAAGAGCCTGTAGTCGACACGACGCTGTACGATGGTGAGATCTACTACTTCTGCTCGGGAGCCTGTAAAACCGAATTCCTGGCCGAACCGGGAATCTGGTCAATTGATCCAGTGGCTTCAGCCGATACCGGGATGTCGGCAACCTCGTTCCCCTCTTGAACCGGTTGACCCGGCGAAGGGCAGTTGCTCGGTTCGAGCAACCTTCAAACTGGACTTGTTTTCGGCGGACGATTTGCCGACACCCGCGAGCAGCGGCCCCGTTGGCGGTTTACTTTGGATTGGCGGCCTCATTTCTATAAACCGTTGAATCTTGGCATTGAGTACAATCCCATGGTCAGCGAGGTCGGTCCGCGCGCAACGTGGGAGCCAATCAATGAAGGCAAATACAACCCGAAAGTTGCATTGGGTACCTCCAGCGACCGTATCGGTTCGCCCGAAGGCACTCAATGCTATTATGCAACGTTCGGTAAGTCAATACCGCGCTTGCCAGTCGCGCCGTATGTGTCGGTGAACTACAGCGAATGGGAAGACGGAATCAACTTCCCGTTCGGTGCTAACTTTCAGGTAGATCGCCGCTGGTCTGTGATTGCGATGAACGACGGCCTGAAACCACATCTACTGGTGAACTATGCCTCCAGCTTTTGGGGCGCATCCGCAATGTGGATTTGGTTTGAGCGATTTGGAGCTGCGCTGACCATCGGGCTCTGAACTGTTAGCGATTCTTCTATACACCAACGGCCCCTTTCGGGGCCGTTGGTGTTTTTGCTCACTTCAGCGCAAGCTTACGGGCAGGCGTGACGATTGCGCACCGTCGTGATCGTGTAAATGTTGATCGAGTCGTTGGCACTGGCTGTAATGCCGAGGTCATAATAGAAAGTGTCCGCGGTTGTTGCCACGTAACTCAATGGACTCGGCGGCGTGCCCGTGAAGCGATGACGGTAAACATTGTACGCTTCCGCACCCGGAACGGGCGGCCAGTGCAGGTGAATGTCGGGGTTGGCAATTGTCGGGAAATAAATCACCACACTGTCCGGCGACTCGGGAATCACCGGCGAGCAGATGGTGCAAAGCAATCGCGCACGGTAGGTGGTCGAGCACGGAATCGCGGGATAAGGCAACGCACCCACCACAGGCTCGACTTTAAACGCATAGAATCCCGGCGGCACGCACGCTCCGATGCAAATTGTGTCACACACTCCCGAGCGGCGGCAAGCGAGCGTATCCAACCCGATGCAAGGATTGGGTCCGGGACCGGTCGCGAAGATGTAGGTAATCACCGGAACTTCGCTCCACACACACCACATCAGCGTGTCGTTTTCGTTCGTACGCAGCAACCACCAGTCGGTGTCGTAGCGCGAACTATCCGACCACAACCTTCCGCACACGGTTTGACCGCAATTGATCGGCCGCGTTTCCGGCGGCGGCGGGCCGTCACAACCCGAATTGAAATTGTCGGGCACATTGGGACACGGCTCATTCTCGAGTACATCTCCGTTCACGCAGTGAATATCGCACGGTGTGCAGTTGCAAGGCTCACAGCGCACGGTGATGATGTACGGTCCCTGCGTCGGCGCACCGATGCCCTCACCCTGCACCATCACATGATAAAGTCCACCCGTCAAGCACGCACTTGTAAGACGTGGATCTTCCCCCACGCCACTATTCAGGTCGAATGCGAGAAACGTGGAGCAATCAAGCGATACCAGACTCACTCTTGGATTCAATCCCCGACCGAACGGCCACAGGCCCGGTGTGTCATCACCAAACACGTCGATCGTCACCACAGCACAGGGATTCGGCACCTGCAGCAGATACCAGTCGAGGTCCCCCAGCGGTCTGATCTCACCGCACAGCGTGTCATTGCATTGCAGCTGCGGATTGAACGTCTCGCACGTGTTGTTGATCGCTTCAAAGTCGCGGCTGGGGAAGGGACAGGTATCTGCTTCACACGGTCGGCAGATCAGCCATGCCACATAGGCCGCAGGGCAAGAGACGATGGTGCCGAGAGACGGCGCAATGTACATCGCATACACACCCGGTTCCAGACAGGCTGAAACACAGACCGTATCGCACGTGTCCGCGCTGGCATGCACAAACGAGTCGCCCGGACATCCCGCATTCAAATCCCAGATCGCAATATCAAACCGGAACTCTGCTGTCGCACACCAGTATACGCTGTCTCGCGTGGTCAGATTAAGCAGATACCAGTCCGTATCGCGGCCTCCCGCCGCCGAAGCAAAAGAGGTCCCGCAGATGATGTTTCCACACTGAATTGGACGGAATACCGGCGGCGTATGCAGGCATCCCGAATTGAAATTGTCCGGCACGTTCGGACACGGCTCGCCTTCCGCGATTCCGTTCGGCGGACAGGAGAGATCACACCCGCCGCACTGGCATGGAGTGCAAGTCGTGAGCAGCACGTACGGCCCCATCGTGGGTGCCACGGCTCCCGTGCTGAAAATCCTGATAAAGTAAGTCCCGGGTGGCAGACAGCCCGAAACCAGACGGCTGTCATTCCCAATGCCACTGTTGTCGTCTATCCCGATTTGAGTCCCGCAATTGGACCACAGCGAAACCACGGGATTCAGTCCCTGCCCCACAGGCCACCAGCCGGGTGTATCATTTCCGAACACATCAATCGTGATCTGGGTACACGGGGTATTCACGAGCTGCACGCGGTACCAGTCTTCGTCTGCAATGTTGTCGATCTCTCCGCACAGCGTATCCGGGCAGGTGAACCCGGGGATATTCGCCGCGCACGCATCATTCACAGGCTCAAAATCCAAATCAGGATAAGGACACGTATCCGCCGGGCACTGGCACGGCTGACAGGCTAACGCGAGAATGTACGGCCCGAAAGTTCCACCCTCACCGGAAACACGTATTTTATACGTTCCCGCAGGCAGGCATGGCGAGATCAGCCGCGGATCATTTCCCACTCCACCCACAAGCGCACAACCAATTGCGCCGCTGCACGCGGCATCGTATAAACAGAATTGCGGATTCAAGCCCTGGCCGAACGGCCAAAAGCCCGGCGTGTCATTGCCAAACACATCGATTCGGGCTATCATGCAGCTTCCGGTCGGCACCACGAACTGATAGTAGTCGCCGTCATTCGCGTTCGCAATCAGACCGCAAACCGTGTCCGGACAGGAGAGTGCAGGACCCGCAGTCGCGCACGTACTATTCGGCTCCACATCCCCATCGGGATACGGGCAGGCGCATGTGCAGGGCACACAACTCGTGCGCAGAATATACGGCCCGGCGGGCTGTGTTGCACTGGCGTTTTCGACCATAATCAAGTAACGCCCCGGATCCAGACATTCAGAAACGAGTCGGGAATCCTCTCCAATTCCGCTGTCGTCGTCCATCCCGAGAATCGTTAGACAATCGGGCCGTACCAGCCAAACTCGCGGGTTCAAGCCCATCCCGAACGGAAACCAGCCCGGCGTGTCATTGGCATACACGTCGAGCGTCAAACGCGCGCAGTTTGGCGCAGGAATATCAATCGCGTACCAATCACGGTCCGTCGTGGGACTGATCATGCCGCAAACGGTATCTTCGCAAGCCAATATCGGAATGTTGCCCGTGCACACATCGTTGATCGGATCAATGTCGCGGTCAGGGTACGGGCACAAGTTCGTGTCGCACGGCTGGGTTGGGCACTGCGTTCCCGGCACGACCGTGATCAGATAGTTTCCCGCAACCGCACCGCCGCCAAAGTTACTGCCATCAACTATGAAGTAGTAGGTGATTCCCCCGACCAAGACTAAACTGTTGCAGCAGCTCTGAAGTCCGCACAGATTGTCACTGCAGCAGATGTTTACTCCACCGGCCAACGGACAGCCCCGCCAAACGTGGAGTGCGGTGTTGTAAAGCGAGAAACACAACGAGACCGTAATTGCTTGCGTAACCGCAGGCGTGTAGCTGTAGACCACATCCGGCGCGGCCACGCCCGTCACACAAGGTGGCGCATAATCATTCACGTGTCCGACCGTGCTTCCCGCATCACAGTACGGCAATGCGGCGATAATCGTTGCTGTAGCGCAAGTTTCGCCACCCTGGGCCCACAACGATGCAGGGAGAGCGAAAAAGGCCGGCAGAGCCAGCCCAAGACAACATCGTAACAGTTTCTTTTTCATGACACTTCCTCCGTCCTTGTGGCTAATTGACTTTCCGCCAACAACTGATTCAAGGCATCAAGGCTTGCAGAGGAATATAACAGCGCCAACCCAGAATCGCAATAAGTTCACATCAATAGAAAAAGATTGTGAGCGACCAGAGGTCGGGCAGGCAAAATGTCTAACAAGCAAGCAATTTATGGAGTTAAAGGAGGCAGCCGATAGCTAGAGAGTGATGGGCGGCTAAACGTGACCTGATAGAATCGCCTCGTCTCCGGACTCGACACCTCTCCCATGTCCGTGTAAGTCAGGCTGTCCGTCATGGCTAAAGGAACAAATGGCCCGGAGACTTCGTCGGCACGATACACCCGAAACGGAGCGGAAGCCGGATCCGCGATCCAGTCCAGCACAATATTCATTCCCACGCGGCGAATGGTCAGCACCGGCGAGATGATCACTGTGTCTGCAAATGCCTGCGCCCAATGACCCTGATTATCGCGAAAGCGCAGCCCGAACAAATGCAAGCCCACCGGCAGTCCCGTCAAGGTAACCGCTGCGCTTTCTTCCTGCTCGCTATTCCAGCTGCTATCTTCAGGCAACGGAACCGATATTCCATTTCCTGCTCCCGGATCCACATTCAGCCAATACTCCGCGGCCGTCAGATAGCTTGGCGAAGGATTGCCATGATGCGGTGAAACGAATAACACAAAGCGCGATTCCCACGGTGTTACGATTCCCACGTCATCGCGATACCGCACACTGTAGGAGTGCAATCCAAAAGATAATTCTGTGGTCTGCAGCCACGCGTTGAAATCTGCAGTTTCATCATCCACGAGATCCACAATGACTTCCGGATCGCTGTCCCAGCGATATTCCATTTCAACAATTCGACGAATTTGAACTGTGCCGGACTGTGGACCTGAAATCCAGAGGAATCGCCGTTCAACGGAACTCGGGCGGCCATCACTTGACCAATAGCGCAGATTGAGCGTGTGCAGCCCTTCCGCAAAACCAGTCGACGGCAAAAGCGCCGCCCACGAGACGCCCGGCGCATCGGTCAACTCGACCGGAGTCGCCGCGTTAGCATCCCACCAGTATTCGAGAGACACAACATTTCTCAGCTGTACAGTTCCCGCCTGAGGCGAGAGGATAAAGAAAAACCTGGATTCTGCACGGCTCCAATTGCCCTCGGTTGAAAAATACCGAACGAACAGCTGATGCGGCACGTCCGCGGGCAGACCTGCAGATGGAACATTCAAATTGCTGAAGTTCACACCTGTGCCTGGCGTGATGGATATGGGAGTCGCACTGCCCGCGCCCGGATCCGTCCCAATAAAGTATTCCGCCTGTGTAATTTCTTGCGCACGTGCAAGCGATATAAGTAGCACAACTAACACTAGGCAATACCCTCCGAGGTATTGCAAGCGCGCGTGCATTCGATCATCCCTCATCGTTTCTACTTCATCGTTCATCTTTAGTACCTCGGTCCAATCCGTCCGCTCGATGATGTATTCACGGAGTCAGCGATTCCGATCAGTGAAGGAATGGACATCGAAGTTGTGAACGGGTACGGCGGTGCGCCGTTGTCCACGAATGGCAGCGGACCGCCATAGATCCCAAGATCAGAGCGCGAGCTGTCGATGTCATAGATGGACGGATGTCCGGTGTCGGTCAACAGCGCACCTCCCGTTCCGGTCAAGTGCAGGTCTGTCGTGCCGATCACGTAGTTTGAACCTGCTGCATAATTCACAAAGGGATTGTTTGCAGCCAGAGCAATCGTATTGGTAAATGTTCCCGGAAAAGCCGGAGCTGTGTTGTCCGCGGCGATGTAATCCACCGCGGAACCCGGCAGGTATGTACCCCAGCTCGGTGAACCCAGCACCCAGTCGATGGCGATATTGTTCACCGCAATTAACGGCTGACTGCCCGTAAGGCTAAAAAGACGATTAAAATTCAGGAACACACTGTTATAGACCTCGATTGCTCCTCCGTTGATACCGGAAAGTGATGCAGAAGCGCCCGCGGTCGGATTCAAGTGAGTAAAGACACACTCCCGAAAGACCGCTCCGTCGCCTGCGCCCGCCGAGACACTCACAACGGCTCCGCCAAAAGGGCTTGATGGCGCGACAATCAGCACGCAGTCCTGAAAAATTGCAGCGCCCGAGGTGGCTAACGTTGCGGCCGTTCCCAAAGTTGCTCTCAGGATACATCGCCGAACAGTAATGGAATCGGCACTGCTGCAATTGATGACCGGCCCCCCTCCCAGGATCCGGAGGCCCTCAACGATGGATCCGCTTGCCGCGGCGTTCAGCGAAAAGGCACCCGAGAGATTTAAGATGCTCAGATCAAATCCCGCACCCATCCAGTGAAGTCGCCGTGCGGCACTCGGTCCGGACTCCGAGTAGGTTCCCGGTCCGATCATGATCGTATCGCCCGCAACAGAAGCCGCGTAGGCTGCCGCGATTGAGGCGTAGGGTGACGTTCCCGCCGAAGAAACATAGCGAATCGTTGCATGGCTGATTGCCGCAACACTCAGAGTGCAAATCAACAAAAAAGTCGCCTTCATAAGCACCTCGGAATTCGAATTCAATACTTAAACATATTTTTGAGGAAACACGCGTCTGCTATGTTGCCAGACAGGACGAAGCGTAAAGAACAAATGAAATCGCCGCGCTGCGAAGATGCTTGACCCTGCCGAGTTCCACTCAGGTTCATATTGCACTTTTCCTTTCGGGAAGTCAAGATGTCGCAAACACAAACCAGAGAAACAAAGTGTCGCTAACTTCCGATAACTCAATACCCGAGACCATACCCACGAGTGTCCAAGTACCCGGAGAGGCAGAGAGGGCCAACCTCGCGGTTGGCCCTCTCTTTACATAAATTCAGCAAACTGCTATCGCATCAATACCATCTTCTTGGTCGCACTGAATCCTTCCGCCTCAAGCTTGTAGAAATACACGCCCGAAGGAAGCTCGCCACCGTTAAACTGAACACGATGCAAGCCGGCTTCCATTTCACCACTCACCAGCTCCTGGATCAGTCGTCCGGTGATGTCATAGACGCCCAGAGTCGTAATTCCAGCTTTCGGAAGGGTGAACGAGATGGAAGTCTCCGGATTGAACGGATTGGGTGTATTCTGGCCCAGCGAGAATTCACTGATCACTTGCGCCGTGCCGTTGGGTGTGGCTTCAACGGTTTCGAGCTCCTGCTCCTCACCGGTAATGTCCACAGCAATCAGCGTGTAGACGTAACGCACGCCGTTGGCTACCTCGTTATCCGTCCACTGGTACGTCCCGCCGCTGGGGCTGTTCAGCGCATGCTCCAGGTGAATCATACCTCCATCGCGAATCACGCGGAAACTCGCGCTATTTTGCTCCGAGGCGGTCATCCACCGCAGCATCACGTTTTCATCACCAGGGTAGGCCGCAAAGCTGAGCAGCTCCACGGGCAGGAAATTGGCCGGCGGCACGGGAATGTCTATACATTCCTCGCAGATGTCAAACGTCTCGAGCTTCTGCACCAGAAATTGCAGATTGTGCTGGCCATTGCAGCGCGTAATCAGCTTGGGCCATGCACCACGCGAGCAGATATGCAGGTTTGACCCCACCGGAGTGCCCACCGGCTGCGTAATCGTGATGGTCGCCTGACCGGCGGCATTCGTGAACACTTCCGTGGCCGAAAGCGTACCCAAATCGGTTGAAATTTGAATCTTGATGCCACCCAGCGTCGTGTTGCCCACGGCCTGAGAGTTTGCGCCGCGTTGAATGGTCAGCGTGATCGGAACCGTCGCGAATCCATCGTCCAGGTCCGGAGACCCGATGTCATACAGAATATCATCGCCGCATAGAATAATATTCTTCGGGATTCCATCCGTCGCACCGAGCGCAAATCTCACCTGATCATTCGCCGGAGTATTGCGGTCTGTATTCGTGCCGAACACCGTGTTCACATACGGAAACACCGGTGCATTGGTCGTATCCGGCCAACCGCGACCCGCATTGATGCGATAAAAAGGCACACCGTGGGTCGGACCACCCGCCTCATTGGAGGATAGTTTCCAGATTGCAAGCTGCAGAATGTCATCCTGTCGTGTCTGCTGCTCTGTCGTGCCGCTGTACGTATACCATGTCTGCACATAGCCCATGGCCTTGTACTGCTCGGGGTAGAGCGGATTCACGATGGCAGGATCAATGTTCGCGCAGTACGGAGCCTGATTCAAACTATGATCCAGGTCGTTACAGAACGCATACATCGTGTCGTTCGTACAGCTGTTCAGAAACATCATGGAGCCGAAATTCGTGATCAGGTATCCACCTGTCCAGCGAATGTTGCCATGACCTCCGGCTCCGCCGTTTCCGATATACTGGAAGCCAATGTAATCTATCGTACACTGAACATCCAGGTTGTCACGGCCCGGTTCCTCATATGGATCCATCACACCTGCATCTTCGCCCAGCCGGGCAAATGCCGCTCCACAGATCAGCATCGCCATCAAACCCGCATACAAAACTCGTTTCATCGTCATGCAAGCTCCTCTCTTCAGAAAGCTACGCCTCCAAAGCATCTATGTTCGTTATCTGTTATCGCAGAGAATTCCTACTTCAGCACAACCATCTTCTTGGTGTCGCTGAACGATCCGGCTTCAAGTTTGTAGAGATAAACCCCCGAACCCACCGAGGCGGCGTTAAAGCGCACCGTGTTTTTTCCCGCTCCCATGTTGCTGTTGATCAGCGTTGCAACGACCTGGCCGATCGGGTTGAAAACTTTCAGCGACACCCATCCGCTTTCCGCCAGATCGAACTGGATACTGGTTTCGGGATTGAACGGATTGGGATAATTCTGATACAGCGCATACTGCGTCACAACCTCCGGCGTTGCCGCCGTAGCACGAATCCGGCCCAGCTCAACCTGCTCGCCTGCGATGGACACTTCCACCAGCGCGTAATCGTACGATGCTCCCGCCACAACGTGCTCGTCACTCCAGACATAGCGCGTTTCGGTCATCGTCGTGCCTGCGGCATCCACCGAGCCCACAGTGGCTCCATCGCGCCGGATCTCGAATCGATCGGATTCCAACTCGCTCGCCGTCGTCCATCGCAGATCGATGGTATTCGCATTCGCGTGCGCCGTAAACTCCAGCAAATTGACCGGCAGCTGTCGGTCGTAGGTAATGCAGAGGCAGCCATTACAGAGCGCCTCAATTTCGATCGTCCAAACATCGTCATGATCCCAGTACAGGTGAATAATAAAGCAATCATTCTCTCCGTAATAGGACTCCAGATCAAACTCGTCTCCACCCAAAATCAGGGTGTCGGGCGGTGTCAGAGGCGTGCACACCACATCGCAGTTGGTCGTGGCCTGATCGCATCCGGCGCCAAACGTCAGAATCGGCCGGTTCGCATCGCCGGGACGGCCACCGCCTTCCAGCGTATAAACATAGCTGCCGGGATTGGTGCAAACCTGAAGACAAAAGCTCTCGCCCAGGTGAATAATGCCCGTCTGAGGACTGCATGGCTGAGCGAAACTCAAGGGGACTGAAATGTAAGCCGCAACGAGAGTAGCAAAAAATAAAAACCATAGCTTTTTCATCATGTGGTTCCCTTCTCGGAAGTTATAGGAGCAGCCGGACGTTTCAATCGCTGGCATTCACTCCGAATGCACGGATTCAGATGACTACACGAATTCCTGCATAATATAGCGGTCACCCGTCTTCTATAAAAGAAAAGCAACTCATTTTCAGAGGAGAATTTCCCGCTGCACACCCCGGGACTACTGTACTAACTATACAATTTCGACCCTACAGACCCTGCTAAATATGACTACCGAGGCAATTATTCTTGAAGAGGAGGCTGATGCTTTTTCGGAGTGAATTATGGCCTCCTCTTTCAGGACACGCGAAGCATTCTCATACTTAATAGACTTAGCTATCATAGTACACCAACCCTCGTCGATATCGAGCACAAAAAAGAACCGCGATTACTCGCGGTTCAAAAATTATCCTTTGTCATCCTGAACGAAGTGAAGGACCTCGATTCAGATTTTCACTTTCAACTTTCTTCTATGGCAACGTCCAAACGCATTCGCCTGCTTCAAGCTTCGAACCATAAAGCGTGGCGCGTCCGACTTCCATGCGCGCGCGGCATCCGTCACCGATAGGCTGACCCGAAAACACATCATAGGGCTGGTAGCTCGAACCTGCGCGAATCACTGCAATGCTGTTGTCAGGGGAAAGCCAGCAGTCATCTGCGCCGCGCACGGAGAACAATACTTCGCCGCGCTTCACGGGCAAACTCAGATAGCCAATGTTCACGAGTGACAGCGTTCCCGCCGCTTCGTAGATACCTGCGATTTCGCATGTTCTGCCGTAGCCCCAGCCTTTTTGTCCGACGCCGAAAGAACGTGCGCCGATTTTTTGCGCATCGGGCAGTGGATCGTCGCCGCACTCCTGCAATTTTTCCTTCAGCAAGTCGTAGAAGGTGACGTTACTTCCCGTCATTTTGCCGCAGATATTATTGCACTCAAGCGATTTCTGCGAGGGCAACAGTCTGTGAAATTCGCCGTCCTGTCGGCTGATCGTCACCATCAAATCGAACGTCACCGGATGTTCGAGTCCGTAGGCGGTCGCTTCAAATGCCAGCCGGTGCTCGCCCAATTCGCCGCCCACAGCCGCAGTTAAAGAAAGCTCCATCATTCCCGGCGGTTCCAGAATCATGGGCTTGGTTTCAAGCGTCAGCCAACTGGGGCTTCCGCTCGCGGGAATCACCTGTACGGGATATTTTTGTCCCGCTGCCCAAGTGATTTCAATCGTCGTTTTCGCCGGAGCGCCCCATTCCATGGAGATCTCCTCCGAAGAGGGTTTCACTTTCAAGTCTCCCGCCCTCGCCGTACCGAAGCCTGTGGCCGGCTTCGTAGACGGTTTCGGTGAGCAGGAAAGTATAAGCGCGATCATCGCGCACAATAGTATATAACCCAATCGCATCATGGTTTGTCCCTCGATGATTGGTGAATTGATTTGCTTCAAATTTCGGATTTTCCCGCCGTAGCGGGTTAGCGCAACGTACACAAGAAAACCTCACGCAGTGTTCGCGCATTACCCGCACGGAATTTTCAGTGAACACATGCCGAGCCGGGCCAAGCACAATAACTTATCACCTTCTTGAAACTCTCCGTGCTTGACCCTGCCGGTATCTGTTCGCGATGGCATGGATATGCTCCGGCCCGCTCCCACAGCAGCCGCCGATGATACTCGCGCCGTTTTTCACCATCTGCATCGCCCACTCCGCGAACTCTTCCGGCGTCATCGGCTCTTCCATTAAATTCGGATATGCACCCAGTAGGGGCAGACTGCGTCTCCCGTCTGGATCGCGTCGCTCGTCATCGGCCACGGCGTTTTGCATCGTCAAGAACGCCGCTTCTGCAACATCCGGCGCGCAGCAATTCACAAGCGTGCCCCGTACTCCCAGTGTGTGCAATTTTGTGCATAGCTCGGCCAGATCGTCTCCGTTCAGAATATGCTCCGCATCTTTCGGAATCACCGACGCCCACACAGGCAGATTGGTTTTCAGCGCACATTCGGCGGCAATCAAAACCTCGCGCAGCGAGTTATGCGTCTCCAAAAAAATCAGATCCACGCCCACCGCCGCCAGCATTTTCGTCTGATGCGTGTGCTCGGCGCAGAGCGTCTCATCATCGGGCGCGAGTTCCGGCTGATAACAATCTTCCACCGGACCCAAGCAGCCCGCGATCAAAACTTCGCGGTCGGTTTCTGATGCTGCCGAGCGCGCGAGCCGCACGGCTTGATGCGTGAGTTCTTCCGCCCGCGCGGCCATGCCCACTTTCGCCAGCGTCCAGCGCGTCGTGCGGAAGGTGCAGGTGGCCAGCACGTCCGCTCCGGCCTCCACATAGTCCCGATGAATCTCCCAGACGAGGCTGGGAAGTTCCAACACCGCCCCCGCCGACCACAGCGGCAACTTAGCGGCGTAGCCCCGCCGTTCCAGCTCCTCCCCCAGTGCGCCGTCCAGAATGAGGACTCGCCCCGGTGCAAGCCCTGCATCCTGCGCACTCATTGCCCGCCAATCTCCGCGCAAATTATTGATTCTTCAGCACTATACAACTGCTTTTCCCGGCACACCGTTTGACTCCCCACTCTCACACAGTTGCAAACCCCCCGATTCATGTGTATCTTGTTATTGGTGTAAAGTTTACGACTTATTCCCGGGATTTGCAAGGGGCTATCAAGCCTCAAATGAAGGAGTAACCATGAAGTCTTCGTTAGCACTCTTACTTTTTGTTTGTGCCCTATGCTATACTCGATCTGTGATTGCAGACACATGGGTTCGTCAACAGCCCCCCGCAACGAATGCAATCATACACGGAGTATTCTTTGTTGATGAATCGACTGGATGGCTAGTTGATCGTGATGAGAATATTATGCACACTAACAATGGAGGGGCAACTTGGCAATTTCAAACGGTGCCTCCAGAAGTAGACCTCTTTTGGTACAACGCTTCCCTTCAATTCGCGGATGCAACCCATGGTTGGGCATTAAGTGGTGAAAACCATATTGTACGAACAACCGACGGAGGGTCAACTTGGACTGTCCTCAACACCGGCGTTAATGCCGTGCTATGGGATATGCATTTTGTGGATCTGATGAATGGGTGGGTAGTTGGTGACGGTGGAACAATCTTCCATTCTGCGGATGGTGGGTTGAGTTGGTCGGCGCAAATCTCCAATGTTTCCACGATTCTCTATGGTGTGAGATTTGTTGATCAGAGCGCTGGCTGGGTAGCAGGAGAAGCCGGTGTAATTCTAAAGACCGTTGACGGCGGTGATACGTGGTTGCCTCAGGCGAGCGGAACCAACTCCAATCTCAAAACAATTCATTTCCAATCGGCGAGTTCCGGATGGGTAGTTGGCAGCGGAATAGCACTACACACGTTGGATGGAGGTAACAGTTGGCAACCTCGCAACAACGGCCTTGCTAATGTTGACTGTCGAAGTGTGAGCTTTGTGAGTGAAAACATTGGTGTCATTGCCGGAGTCGCTCATGATTCGCCGTCTGGTGGCGCAGTGTTCTATACGTCGAACGCAGGTGTCTCGTGGTCGCAAGTCATACATATAGGGTACGAACTGAATTCCGTGGCTTTTGGCAGCCAATCGGTTGGTTACGCGGTGGGTGCATTGGGAGTAATCGTGAAAACGACTAATGCGGGTGCCAGCTGGAGTGACATAGGATCCCTAACTGCTGGGGGTGGGTGGGGATTAGATTTTGTCAATCCGACAACGGGCTGGTACGTTGCAGGCTACGACGGTCTAATTCAGACAACAGACGGCGGGGCCACGTGGCACCACCAAAGTTCGATTTTCGGTGGACGGGCAATCGACTTCATAAACACTACTACTGGCTGGTATGTTCGCAACAGTCAGTATGGTGGCGGAAATGGGATTCACAAGACGATTGATGGAGGACAAACGTGGACGCTCCAAAGCTCTGTATCCGGATTGTGGGACGTGTCCTTTTTCGGTTCGCTCGCAGGCCTTGCGGTTGGTGAAAATGGCCAGATTCTCCGCACGAACAGCAGCGGTCTAATTTGGTCGCCTCAGACTTCGGGAACATCTGAATTGCTGCGTGATGTTGAAATGAACAATGCGGCATGGGCTTGGGTTGTGGGTGAAAATGGAACCGTATTGCGCACCACTGATGGGGGGAATAACTGGAACCTTGTTGACATAGGAACAGCGGGACCACTGTACGAAGTTGAATTTGTGAACGACAATACAGGATGGATATGTGGCGAGACGTTTGAATGGCCCTATCAGCCTCCCATTTGGCACACAACCGACGCAGGCGAAACTTGGACAAGACAGACGAATGTGATTGGTGCAAGCAGCTATTGGTTTCGGCTGCAGGACATTGAGTTTGTTGATGTGAGTACCGGTTGGGCTTGTCAAGGCAGTGAAATCCTCCATACGATCGACGGCGGTGAACATTGGTTTTCCGAAGAGCAATCACTGGGGATAACCGGAGAATTCTGGAATCTTTCGTTTGTAGACGCCTTCAATGGTTGGGTAGTAGGCTTCGACGGTGTTATCGCTCGGTATCAAAGCAGCGGTGTGCATCTGTATGTTCCGAATGGCGGCAACACCTGGTACATTGGGGATGAACAAAACTTTGGGTGGACTGCTTCAGATTTCTCCGGCGGATCTACGATTGAACTAAATCGTAATTATCCGTTTGGTCCGTGGGAAACCGTTGTTGCCGGAGCACTGAACAATGGCCTTTATCCGTGGATTGTAGCGGGGCCTACAACGCGAAATGCTCGCGCGAAGATATTCCGCACAGCACAGCCAGCCGTTAGTGATTTGTCAAACTCTGATTTTTCGATTATCCCGCGAGTTTGGTTTAACTCTTCAGTCAATAACCAAGACTACTATGAGGCGGTGTCCTTTGCATCATCAAATGTTGGCTGGGCCGTCGGATATCTGGCCTCGTGTGGTTACTGCGGCGGGATTATCAAAACCGAAGACCAAGGACTTACTTGGTCTCAACAAGCCGGTGCTAGCCCTCTATACGGTGTCTGCGCGGTCAACTCATCTACAGCTTGGGCCGTGGGCGAATATGGCCAGATTCTCGGTACAACTGATGGTGGGTATAACTGGGTCTTCTATTACGCAGAGACAGACCAGAACTTGTACGACGTGGACTTTGTAGACAGCCAAGACGGATGGTTGGTTGGAAACGATGGGGTAATCGCTCGAACCACTACGGGTAGCGATTGGATGCTTCAGCATTCTCAGCCAGGAGTGCCTCTTCGCGGTGTGGATTTTGTAAATGTCACAAACGGTTGGGCTGTGGGAGGAGACCTCGTCCTGAAGACTGAAGACGGCGGTTCAAATTGGGAATCGCACAGCGTTGAGGCTGGACGCATGCTTCAGGATGTTGCTTTCTCAGATCTATCTCGCGGCTGGGTGGTTGGCAACAATGGTTATATTTCAAGATCAACCGATGGCGGATTGACGTGGACTACACAGAGTAGTGGAACAGGCGAGAATCTACAATCTATTGCGGCTCGTAGCGAACAAAGCGCGACGGTTGTGGGCAGTGGTGGTATCGTCATCGCCACAGAAGATGGAGGGCTGACCTGGAACCCGCAGACGACAGAAGCACCAAACAATTACTTTACTGGGGTTGATTATTCTGGTGGATGTCTGGGTTGGGCGGTCGGGACCGACGGAGCTATATGGAAGCATGACGAAATGATACCCTGCATAAGTCTATCATTGCCACAAGGCGGAGAGACACTCTACCTTGGAGCACCCTATACTATCCGATGGGGGTCCACGCATGTGACTGGAGATGTCCACATACATCTCTATCGCGGGGCTCCTCCGCACGGTGAGTTTCTTCAAGCCATCTCAATAGGCACAGCAAACGACGGAGAATTTGACTGGGAGGTATTCCCTTGGCTTGAAGAAAGCAATGACTACTACGTTGGCATCGCGGAAACCGATGATGAACCATGGGATTATTCGAATAGTGCCTTCACGATCGCGCCCGACCCAGCCCCGGAAGTATCAGCCTCTATCATGTTGTATGAGTACGAGGGGGTTACATACCGCATCGGGGTACTGAGTTGGCAGCCTGTCGCCAACGTGTCATACTATGATATTTATCGATCCGACAACTGTGAAGAACCCTACCTGTATCAGTATGGAATTGCAGAAAGCCCGGCTTACTTCGATGTTGAATTGCTTGAGAAAGGTTGCTTCTATGTTAAAGCTGTGTGGTAACCCAAGATCAACTCGGAACTCGAACCAGCAAATTGGCTTTCAATCTCAAACGCTCCCCCCTCACCGCCGCGCTTGCGCACGCCGTCGGTACGCCGATGGCCCTCGGGCTGGCCTATCATGGCAGCACGCGTGAGCGGCTCGAAGGGCTGGACAATGTGTGGGGGAAGCACATTGACGCCGAGACGTTTGAGCGGCATCTTCAGTTTATCACGCGCCACTATCGCGTGCTGCCTGTGTCGGAGATTGTACAGCGGCTCCGCGGACAAAAACCGCTGCCGCGCAAAACCGTGTTCATCACTTTCGATGACGGCTACGCGGGCAACTACGAAGTCGCTTTTCCGCTGCTGAAAAAATACGGTGTGCCCGCGAGTTTCTATATTGCGACT
>CAZVXJ010000007.1:0-15394 GCA_964631675.1 uncultured Alphaproteobacteria bacterium | reverse complement strand
CGCAATCTACATGTCCGGCGGCGTCAATACAAAGCATTCTTCACCCTATCTGATTCGCCGTCACGCGGTGGGCTTGCATACCTCTGTCGAAGAACTGGCGAGGATACTGGCCTGTGCAGGCGAGCGCGTGCGAATGTGGATGGGCGGATCATGAGATTTTTCATCGTTCATCGTTTATCGTTCATCGTTTGGCTTTTGGGATTTGGGATTTGGGATTTGGGATTTTCTCAACCCGATTCCCTCTGGACGCGCTCGTTCGACCTTGGTGCGAATGATTTTGCACAAGGCATTGCATCTACCACGGACGGCGGCTTCCTGGTTGCCGGATACACCACCGACCCGGCGCGTTTAGATTCCGGTCGTGGCTGGGTGATGAAGTGCAATGCCAACGGCGATTCGCTTTGGAGGCGGCCATATAACTCCTTTGCCCGCGTGAATGCACTCCTGCTGACCGCGAACAACGGTTTCGCGATTTGCGGTCGAACGCAGAATTTTGTGGCCATACTTTCCGTCTGCGATGCGAACGGAACTATCCAGTGGACCGGCACTCGCAGCACTCAGGCGGAATTTCACAGCTTGTGCCGCACGAGCGACAACGGCTATGCCGCCTGCGGCTATCGCTGGATCAATAACGGCTCACGTCAGGACGCGCTCGTGGTGAAGTTCAGCTCCACCGGAAACTTCCTCTGGCAGTGGACTTCCAACTTGACCGGTTGGGATGAGGCTGCTGAAATTGCCAGGACCACCGACGGGGAACTCGTCATCCACTGTACCACGGTGCGCGAGCCCAATGCCGCATTGCTCACGCGCCTTTCGAACAATGGCACCTTTCGCTGGACCCGGGAGTTTACCTGTCCCGAAAATACGTACATTCGCGGAACGCATGTTTTGGCAGACAGCGCCGCCGGATGTTTTGTCCTGAATATACTGGAACCGGCCGACGGTTCAATCGGATACGGTATGACGAGGCTGTCGTCCCAGCAGCAGGCGGTTTGGACGCTGACGGATCAGCCGCCGGAAGTGCGAAAGGAACTGCGCACACTGTCCAAGCTGCAGGGGGGTGATTTCGTGTTGTGCGGACTCTTCGAGGAAGAAACTCGCAGTGTTTTTGTCGAGCGCCGTACGAACAACAACGTGCCGGATTGGTCGCTGCGCTTCCGCGATCCGGATTTACAGCCCTACGCCGTCGCCGCAAACGATTCCGGTTTTCTAATCGCTGGTACGGATTTTTCCGATCACAGCGATGCGAATATTTTTATCCTGAAAGCGGGCGTTGCCCCGCTCGCTGCTGTATCCAATCTGACCCTTCGACGGCAAACGGGATTTTCATCTAATTTGCGCCTTACATGGAGCGCGGTGGCGGGCGCGGTGTCGTACAATATTTACAGGTATACGAGCACAGAGTTCACTCCCGCACCGGGAAATCTGCTCGCCTCGACCGCTGCAACACAGTTTGATGATGTCGGGGCCGTAAATCTTGGTCCGGTGCAGCACTTTTATGTTGTTACGGCAGTCAACGCCGGAGGGACAGTGGTCGCAAGTCCGGATTTGGATGTCGTATGGGTTGCAGAAACGCAAGAAAAGACCGCTCCGAAAGTGAAGTAGAGCCGTGGCACTCGCCTGGATTGCTCTGTTGTTGACCGCTGCGTCCGTCAGCATGGCCGAACCCATTCGCCCGCTCGAAGCGCTCGCGCCGCTGCGTGCGCATTATGCTTCCGAACCGACTTGGCCCCCGGGCTACGGCTGGAAACCGTACCAGCGTCTCGAAAATGACTACCGCAGCCGCGTGTTCGGAACAGGTGAAATTCCTGCCGGAGCACTTTGGACCGCCTTCAGCGCGGCTCAGCGCATGCCCGTTTCACGATTGGATGAACCATGGGTCTGCCTTGGTCCGCTGAATGAAGGAGGGCGCGCCACCATTGTGCGGTTTCATCCGGAAAATCCGGACATCATGTTTGCCGGATCTGCGAGTGGTGGGCTGTTCAAATCCATCGATGCCGGGCACTCCTGGTATCCTGCGACAGACGATTTACCCAATCTGAATATTAACGATCTCGCGTTTGACCCGTTCGACGCCAACACAATCTACATGACCACCGGCGAAGGCGCGTATAATCAGCTTTACGGCCTGGGTATGTTCAAGAGCACGGATGGCGGAAATTCATGGCAGCCCACGGGTTTCTCCTGGCCGCAGTCCCAATGGCAATGCGCGCAGGCGCTGAGTATTGATCCGAGAAATTCGCAAACGATACTCGTTGCCGATTACGGTATGCTCTACATTTCGCATGATGGCGCGGAGACGTTTACACCGGTGCTTGCAGGTGATGTGAAAAGCATTGCGCGCGACCCGTTTCATGCCGAAGTGCTGCTCGCTGCAGTCGGCAGACCTCACGGCGATCTGCGTAACGGCATCTATCGCAGCACCGACGGCGGCGAAACGTGGGTACGCCAGGATCAGGGTATGCCGTTTGTCAATATCACGGGCCGCATGACGCTCGCTTGGAGTGCGTCGGATTCGAACGTCGTGTACGCCGGAGTTTCGGGAACCTTCGGGCACAACTACACCCAGATGCTCGGCGTCTACCGCTCCACGGACGGCGGTCAGACGTGGTACCTGACCACGGAACCCGACGACAATCATTACGGCGGTCAGGGTTGGTTTGCGCTGGCGCTGGCCGTGGATCCCCGTAACAGCTCATGCGCGGTCTCGGCGGGCCTCACCATCTTCCGTACCGTGAGCGGCATTCCGCGCTGGGAGGAAATGACGTTTTCCTCCAGCCGCTGGCACTGGCCCGGCCCGTTCGTGAATCCGCCCGAAAGTTGGGTTCATGCCGATGTACACGAGCTGGTCTTTCATCCGTCGCATGCAAATGAAATCTGGGCCGCCACTGACGGCGGAATTTTTCGCAGCCTTGATCTGGGCAACTCATGGCAGGCGATGAACAACGGCTTCTCCACGTTTCAGTTTTACGGCATTTCAAATTCTCCGACGAATCCTTTGCTCTGCTATGGCGGCACACAGGACAACGGCACCTACCGCTGGCATGGGGAAACGGAATGGTACAAAATTCTTGATGCCGACGGCGGTCAGTGCCGTGTGGATCCACAGCGCGACAGTACGGTTTATTACGAGATGCAGTACGGCGAACAATTTCGCAGCGATGACCGCGGCCTGACGCGCACGCGACTCGACGGCCCTTTAGGATCACGGCAGTGGGTGACGCCTATCGTGCTTGATCCATTCGATCCGAACACGATTTACTCGACGACCAATCGCGGCGATTTTGAGGACCCCAATGCTCGCGGCGCGCGGGTGTGGGTTTCGCACGACCGCGGCGATTCGTACTATGAACCGATCCCCGGGCCGGGAAAGCCTGCACGGACAACTTCATGGGTGATACTGGGCGATTCAATGTCCGGCTACTTGCAATCACTCGAAGCATCGCCGCTGGTGCCGGGCCGTCTCTACGCAGGATCGAGCGGCAACGTATTCCGTTACGATCCAGTAGACAGCCATTGGGTGGACATCTCCAATAACCTGCCGCGAGTCTGGGCAGGGAGAGTGGTGGCCGACCCGCACTTTCCCGACCGCGTGTATGCGGTGCTCGTCACCTTTTATGTTCCCCACGTTTGGCGATCCGATGATGCCGGAGAAAGCTGGATGGACATTTCGGGCAATCTGCCGGATATTCCCTGTCAGGATATTGTTGTCGATCCCGATGATCCGAATACGCTTTATCTGGGGACCGACATCGGCATGTTCATGACCGTGAATGGCGGTGAGTACTGGTCGCGCATGGGCAGCGGACTGCCGGCGGTGCGCTGTGAAGACTTGGACTTACAGGCTTCAAGCAACATCCTGCGCGTGGGAACTCACGGACGCGGTTTGTGGGAGATTCCGCTCGGGCCGCCGGAAGTGCGAATGCTCTATCCCAATGGCACTGAAGAGATGATTGTGGGCGGTGAGACAATGCTGCGTTGGTACGGTGCGGATTATGGTGGAAGCTTGCGTATCGCTCTCAATCGCAATTATCCTGAAGGTGAGTGGGAAGTGCTATTCGCATCCACTCCGAACGATGGCAGCGAACCGTGGATGATCTCAGGTGCCGATGCGGAACACGCGCGCTTTCGCATCACACATCAGTCTCTCGATCAATCCGACATCTCCAACGCCGATTCTCGCATCGGTTCGCCGCGCTTGAACATCGTTTGGCCGTCGGGTGGTGAAACTTTTCCAGCCGGAGCGCAAGTTTGGGTGAGGCTTGCGACAGCCTTTCTTCCCGCGGACCTCATCACACTCTACTCATCGCAAAGTTGCTCGTACTCAGAGCCTCAAGAATGGTGCGCGGTTGCCTCCTTTTGGACGAATCGCGACTCGTTGCTTTGGAACGTTGCCTTGCCCTCAGCGGAAAATGTACGCCTCGCCGTCGGATTGTCGCGAGTAAGACCGGGCTACACAACGCTGACCGACACGCTCGAAGCACCCGTCTCGGTACGCGAACCGTTCCTGCGCGTGCTTTATCCCATGGGAGGCGAAACTCTGCGCGTTGGCGACGATGTAGAGGTTCGCTGGGAGTGTGAAGACGCCGTGATGATTCATCTGGTGGCCATTGAGCGCCCAGACGCTGAAAGCGATCCGTTCACAGGAGACCGGATCTTGAAAAGAATCGCATGCCAACCGGACTCGCAGACGCAGTCTATGATCTGGAATGTCGGGGGCTCGCTCTCGCAGCATGCACGCATCTTCATCGAACCCTGCGGCGACCGCGATGCGTATGCCATGTCCGGCGAGTTTGTCATTATCGAGCGCGAAGTTCCTGACATAAGCGCCTACGTTCCGCTCCAATTCAGTGTCAGCGCGCCTTATCCGAATCCGTTCAATCCGATAACGAACATTACACTCGATTTGCCGGAGAATACATTCGTCAGCGCGCGCGTGTTCAATCGCCTCGGCCAAGAGGTTGTGGAATTGGCCAATAAGCAATTTTTCGCGGGCTGGCATACGCTTGCGTTTGACGGATCTACTTTCGCCTCGGGACTGTACTTCATTCGTATTGAGGCGGGAGTACACCGCGAAACTTTCAAAGCCGTCCTGTTAAAGTAGCGCGGCTCGTGAGCCGCTCTGAGTTCTTCTTCCCCCACGATTAGTGGGGAAATCAAAGTTCAGCTTTTGTACTGAAAGAAGCTTCCGCACGGGCACGAAGACCCGCCCCCAAGTATGATTTCATTTGTCGCCTGTCATTTGCTATTTGTCTTTTTTACTTCCAACCCTTTCTCACACCATGCACCGCATCCTGAAAATTCTGCTCTGCGCACTCATTTCCGTACCCGCTTTTGCTCAACAAGCCCCGCCACAACAAACCGTTGACGAACAGCTTGCTCCGTGGCGCGCCTACTACAACCAGCAAGAAACCTGGCCGCGCTCGCACGGCTGGAAACCATTTAAGAGATTTGAATGGGACATGATGCAGCGCTCCTATGGCACAGGCTACATTCCCGCCGGAGCAATCTGGGAGGCCTTTCAGGAGCGCGAGCGCATGCCGCGCGCGGCTCTCGATGAAACATGGGTGAACCTCGGCCCCGCCAATCACGGCGGACGTACGCGCGTGCTGCGTTTTCATCCCGATGACCCGAATACGATGTTCGCAGGTTCCGTTGGCGGCGGACTCTGGAAGTCCATTGACGCGGGAAACAATTGGTTTCCCATCACCGAACATCTCCCAAACATCGCCATTGGCTGCTTTGAGATTGACCTGACCAATCCACAGGTCATGTACTTGGGCACAGGCGAAGGCTATTACAATTCCGACGGTCTTGCCGGTATCGGCCTGCTCAAGTCCGTGGACGGCGGCCAGACCTGGAACACCACCGGACTGAGCTACGAATACAATCAAGGTATGGCCGTGCTCTGCATCGATGTTGATCCGATCAACAGCAACATCGTATTAGCCTCTACGAATAATGGCCTGCGTCGCTCAACCGATGGGGCTGGGTCCTTCACGACCGTGCTGCAAGGTGACGTGAAAGCGCTGGTGCGCGATCCAATCACCAATGACATCCTGCTGGCCGCTCCCGGCAACCCGTTCGGCTCGGGTGTGAACGGTGTCTACCGTTCTGAAGACAACGGCGAAACCTGGGTGCGTTCAAGCGAAGGGCTGCCTCCTGCCACACAGATTGGCCGGATTGTGCTGTCGTTTTATCCCGGAAATTCGCAAATCGTATACGCAGGCGTTTGCGGCACCTTTACCTTCAACAACACACAGATGATCGGCATCTTCCGCTCTGTCGATAACGGTCAGTCGTGGACACAGATGTCCAACGAGGGCGTCAACCACTATGCCTCGCAGGGATGGTACGACATGGCCATTGCCGTTAAGCCCGATCAATCCACCGTGGTCCTGTCGTCCGGCCTTGATCTCTGGAAGTCCACCAATTCCGGTTTGCTCTGGTCACGCAAGACGCGCTGGGATTTTCCCTTCGGCAATCCCGACTACGTGCATGCCGACCATCATGAAATTGTATTCCATCCCGACAATTCCAGCGAGGTCTGGGCCGTCAATGACGGCGGCATCTTCCGCTCGACCGATGTGGCTGAAAACTGGACGGAGATGAGCGACGGATATGTAACGTTTCAGTATTACGCGATGGGCAATGCCACTTTGGACACCGCTCTCGCCTATGCAGGTGCACAGGATAACGGTTCGACGCGCTACGATGGCACCTCGTCCTTCGATCACGTTTTCGGCGGCGACGGCGGCTATTGCGTAGTAGACTACACGGATGACAACACGGTCTATGTTGAATGGCAGGGCGGCAATCGCTACCGCAGCGATAACGGAGGAAACAACTTTGTTGAAATTAATCCCGGTATTGACGGCGGCGGCGCTTGGGTGACTCCCATGGCGCTTGATCCATTCGACAATCTTTCTATCTATACGACGACGAGTGGTGGAAGTGGCCGAGTCTGGAAATCCGCCAATCAGGGCCGGAATGCCGATTGGGACATGGTAGGCAGTGCGATCGGCGGTGAACTTCAATGCATCGAGGGATCGCAAGCGCAGCACGGCCGGTTCTACGTCGCGTCCAATTCCAGTGTCTTCCGTTACGACGGCACCGGAGACTGGATCAATGTCACCGGAAATCTTCCCGGTGCATGGGTGACCCGCGTCGTTCCCGATCCCAGCAATCCCGATCTCGTGTATGTGACCGTTTCGGGCTTCTCAACCGGACACGTCTGGAAGTCGACGTCTGCCGGAAATGTCTGGGCGAACATCAGCGGCAATCTGCCCGACATTCCGTTTCAGGATGTGGTCGTGGACCGAAACGAACCGAATACGCTCTATGCAGGCAGCGATCTGGGCGCGTACTTCACCACCAATGGCGGACAGACGTGGAGCATCTACGGAGACGGTTTGCCTGCCGTGCGCATTGACGACATGGATCTGCAGACCAACAGCGGCAAGCTGCGTATCGCAACCCATGGTCGAGGCATGTGGGAAATTCCCACCAGCTCTGCTGTCCTCTCGCTGCTTTTTCCCAATGGCGGCGAAGAACTTTCTCCCGGCGAAACGATCAACCTCCGCTGGGCAGGAGTGGCCTTTGGCGGTAACGTGCGGATTGAAATCAACCGCGATTATCCCGGCGGTGCCTGGCAGAACGTGTTCGCTTCCACTCCCAACGATGGCAACCAGAACTGGACCGTCACCGGACCCGAAAGCGATCACGTGCGGTTTCGAATTTGGCACATTACGGTGCCGCAGCAGACCGACTCGTCCAATGGTGATTCGCGCATCGTGAATCCAGGGCTTACATTGCTTTGGCCGAATGGTGCCGAAAACGTGCTTTCGGGTGTGCGCGATTCCATCCGCTTTGAACGCACTCTGGTCACCGAACCTCTCATCGTCGAACTGAATCGCGATTATCCGAACGGTGTATGGGATGCCCTTGCCACCGACGTCACTTCGCAGGACTTGCTGCTGTGGGCCATCCAGCTTCCCGGGGGAACGAATTGCCGGGTGCGAGTCAAGTCCACTACACGGCCTGAGATCTTCGATGAATCCGATGCGAGTTTTATCCTGCGAGCTCCGCTGATGACGATCACGGCGCCTTCCGGCGGCGAACAGCTTCAGTTGGGGATACCGTTCAATGTCACCTGGCAGGCCGCCGAGCATCAGGATAGACTGCGTCTGTTTCTGAACCGCAATTATCCCGGCGGCGCGTGGGAACTGATCGCACCCAATACCGCAAATGACGGCGCACACCCTTGGGCTCCGGCAGGGCTGCCTTCCACAACATGCCGCCTGCGCATGACCACGCTGCTCGATCCGAACTCTATGGTCGAGAGCCCTGCTGACTTCACGATTCTTGGCACGGCAGTTGACGATGACAACTCCGCCGTGCCCACGTCGTTCATCGTGCACGAGCCCTATCCGAATCCATTCAATCCCGTCACCGAAATCAAACTTGAACTCCCTGCACGCATGAAAGTGCACAGCGTCGTTTTTAACCGCTTGGGCCAGGAAGTTGCCACACTCAAAGACGACGTCCTCGAACCCGGCTTGCATACCCTGCATTTTGACGGCAGCGATCTCTCCAGCGGCGTCTATTTCATTCAAGTCTCCGCAGGAGATGAAACGGTGATGCTGAAAGCCGCCTTGATCAAGTGATTGAACTCGCCGAGGCGGGTTAGCACAACCAGCACAGAAAAGGCGGGCAAGGCAAGCGTGCGTTACCCGCCCGGAATCTTCTTGCGCTCGTTTCCCCCCACATCCTGTGGGGGGATTTCGGAGGGGTAGTTATCTCGCCGAGGCAGGTGTCCACACCTGCCCGGAATTCTCGTTTTCTGTCCCTGCTACAAGGAGTCTTGCTCATGCTCGCTCGCACTGCTCTCCTCACACCTCAGTTTCTTCACCCCTCCGCTTTAGCGCAACAAAAATTTCACCCCCCTGCTTTAGCGGGGGGGCTGGGGGGGTCTCTTCTCTGCGCACTCCTCTTCACAGTACAGTGCGCGTTCGCCCAGTGGGGTACACCGACCGTGGACACCGTCCGCTTCGGCCAACACACGAAAACTCTCTCGCGTCAATCAATTGCGATCTCACCCTCGGGTAACCTTCATGTCGTTTGGGTCGAAGAACTCGTGGACGGCATGGATCGCCGTGTATACTATTCAATGCGGGAAAATTTTGGAGCATGGAGCGTACCCGTGCCACTGTCCGGCTCAAGCATAAGTGCCAGTTCCGCGGAAATCGCCTTGGACTCAGTGACAGGCGCCGTTTACGTGGCCTATGACAACGGTCAACATATCGCGGTCCGCAGTATCGACGGTGCCGATACGGCTGTCATCTTTGCTTCTGTCCCCGCAAGCTATTTTTCCGCAGCACTCACTGTAGATGCGCAAGGACTCTGGCATGCTGCATCCATCCATTACGACGAGGCGCAGGATCGCTACTCACTCTATTACGCCAACGGCGAAAACGGCGGCCAGGTTGTTTCGGAAGGCAATCCCGGAGTGGCCGGATTCAACGCCAAGCCCTCGATTGCAGTCGAACCCGAAGGCACCGTTCACATCGCCTATTGCGGCGGCAGTCTCGAAGAGTTTCATGCTCACGATCTATCGGCTGTGTCGCCATGGGACAACTGGACAGATCGTATCGTCCTAACTGAAAACGCATTCGATTTCAGCGTGGATGTGGCGGTTTACGCGGCAAGCTGTCCTGTGTGGGCGGTCAGCGGAAACAATGGCCCCGGCTCACCGGATCGAGTTAACCTGAACTATTGTTTGAATCATTACGAGCCAATTAGTCTTCTTTCCGAGTTCGGACAATCTGATCCGGTGTTCGTGATGGACCCGAACGGTCAGCCGCCGCACGTTGTTTGCAGTGAAGTCCACCACGGCAACTTTACCGGTCGCCTCGTGTCGATTGACTGGGACTGGGATTACTGGCGAACCGAGCCCATGTTCGGACCCGCCGCATCATCTCCAAGCATAGTCATGGATGCCCAAGGATTCGGCCACGTCATATGCATGCAACATGACAGTTCAGGCAACAGCGCCATCCTGCACCTCACGTCTCAATTCCCTATCTGGCTCGCCGCCGAACCCGCGCATCCACCATTGCCCACGAACATTCCATTGACTGTTTTCCCCAACCCCTTCAATCCCGCCACCGAAATCAGTTTCGATCTGCCGACTTCATCCGAGGTAATGCTGACCGTGTTCGATGTCCGTGGCCGCTTGGTCGAAACGCTGGTCGACGCGCATCTGCAAACCGGTTCGCATCACGTCAGGTTCGATGCCTCCGATTTATCCAGCGGCATTTACTTCTGCCGCCTCGAAACTCAACACCAACACTTGACCCGCAAGTTATTGCTCGTAAAATAAAATTGTTCTTGCCGAACGGCTCTTGCGATACAATCTGCCCCTACTACCCACCACCCTCCGGGTGGTGGGTCTCTCTTTTCCCCCCAAACAAGGCCCCACGCAGTGGGTTTGGGGGGAACACAAGGGGGGTTGCGACTCTCTCGCAAAAACCGTAAATTCTCAACATGCCGACGAAAAAGCAGATTGAGCACGCGGGCCGCATCGCCGAGGGGCTGTTCAAACTCTTCCCCGAACCGAAGTGCGCGCTGAATCACAAGACGCCGTTTGAACTGGCAGTGGCCACGATCCTCAGCGCGCAGTGTACGGACATTCGTGTGAACATTGTCACGAAGGACTTGTTCAAAAAGTACAAAACTCCCGAAGCCTTCGCGGGCGCCGACCTCGAAATACTTCAGGAAGACATCAAAACCACGGGTTTCTTTCGCAATAAAGCCAAGAACATCGTCGGCTTTGCAAACGCGATTGTAAACGACCACGGTGGTCAGATGCCGCGCGACTTGGAAACATTGGTGAAGCTCCCCGGTGTGGGCCGCAAAACGGCCAACGTGATTCTCGGCACGGCCTTCGGCATCGCATCCGGAGTCGTCGTGGACACGCATGTGCAAAGACTTTCGCAGCGCATGGGATTGACGACGGAAGAAGACGCGGTGAAAATCGAACGTGACTTGATGGCTCTGCTCCCGCAAGAGCAATGGATCAATTTCTCGCACGCCATGATCTGGCATGGCCGCACCACCTGCGATTCGCGTAAACCAAACTGCAATGCCTGTGCTCTGGTCAAGGAGTGTCCGAAAATCGGCGTTTCATGACTTACCCGCCGAGCTATGTTAGCGCTGCATAGACAATAAAGCGACACGTAGTGACCGAGCGTAACATGCCCGGAATCTTCGTCTAAAATTACACGCGGTGTCCTTCCCCCAAACTTCCTACTCCGCCATCCAAGCGGTCAAAAGCGCCGACCCTGAGTTGCGGGAACGCGCGCTCGAGTCGCTTGCATCGGTCTATTGGCGGCCCATCTACCACCATGCGCGTCTGAAGTGGGGCAAACAAGAGGACGAGGCGCGCGATCTCACACAGCAGTTTTTCCTGTTCGCGCTCGAAAAGAAAATCTTTGCGGCGTACGATCCGCGGCAAGCAAAATTCCGCACTTTTCTGCGCAAGTGCCTGGACAACTTCGTCGTGAATGAGGCGAAGTCCGCTGCGCGAATAAAGCGCGGGGGAAATCTGGATTTGATACCGCTTGAAATCCGGGATGAGGAGGGAACTGCGCGAGCGATGGACATCGCCGATGAAACGAATCTGGCCGAGGAGTTTGATCGCCATTGGACGCGGGGACTGTTTGCCGGAGCGCTGGCCGATCTGAAATCCGAGTGTATGGAGCAGGGGAAGCAGACGCAGTTTGCAATTTTCGAAGCCTACGATGTGCTGCGCGATGAAGCCAATAAAGTGACTTACGACGCCCTTGCCGCGACTCACCATATCCCGGTCACGCAGGTGACAAACTACCTCCACGCCATGCGCCGGCGCTTCCGCGAACTCGTGCTCATCAAGCTCCGCGAAGTGACCGGCAGCGACGAGGAATATCACGAGGAAGTCCGCCTGCTAATCGGTATTCGCAGGGTTTCCCCCCCTTACACTACCGGATCCAAGACTTCACCCACTCGCTTTAGCGGGGGGGCAGGGGGGGTATTCTGAACGTCGATCACCTCCGTACCGTGCTCGAGGAACCCGATTTGTCGGAGACAAAGTACCGGCTGATTGAGTTTCTTGATGCTGGCGGGATGGGCTCAGTTTTCATCTGTGAAGACACAGAACTTGACCGGCGCGTCGCGCTGAAAGTACTGCGCCTACCCGATCCCTCGGGTGAACTCACGGACCGTTTGATTCGGGAAGCTAAAATCGTCGCCAGTCTCGAGCACCCCGGAATCGTTCCTGTGCATGACATCGGAAAACTTCCCGATGGCCGACCGTACTACGTGAGCAAACTGGTCGGCGGGAAGCGGCTCGATGTCTTTACCGCTGAGGAGCACACACTTCCGGAAGTACTGCGCATTTTTCTACGCATCTGTGAACCGGTGGCCTTTGCCCATAGCCGCGGGGTTGTTCACGATGATCTGAAACCGCAGAACATTATGGTGGGGGAGTTCGGAGAGGTTTTGATTCTCGATTGGGGAGCGGCGCGGCAGGAGGGCGGCGGAGTATCCGGTCAGAATGTCATCGGCACGCACGGTTTCATGTCACCCGAGCAGGAAAAAGGCGAGCCCGCCACCGGGCAGAGTGATGTCTTCTCGCTCGGCAAAACACTTGCGGTAATGCTGACGGCTCATAAGGATAAACTATCGCGCCCGTTGAGAGCCATCATCGCAAAAGCTACTGCAGAGCTGCCGGAAACCCGCTACGGCGGCATACGGGATTTTGCGCGTGACATCTCGCGTTATCTGGAGAAACAGCCAATTTCTGCGTATCGGGAGAACCTGCTTGAGGTTGTGCTGCGCTGGACCGCGAATAACCGCTTTATCGTAATGATCGTGCTGGTTTATGTGCTGGTTCGTTTGATGATTGTCTTGATTTCTAACCGTTAATCTATCGAAGTTTGGAGCTTACTTCTTGAGCTTTCCTTCCGTTTCTATTGGCCTGCTTTGGGACGAAACCGCTATTTCCGGCGAATTCATCGGCCCCTATTCCGTCGAATGCTGGACCGACTGCAATCGTAAACTTGACTTGCCCAACATCACGGGAAAATTTGAGGCCCGTTTTTCCTCTATGCCGGAACATCTCCCCCCTGCTTCAGCGGGGGGGTCAGGGGGGGTCTCTTTTGCCATCCGTCTGGCCGAGTGCCTTTCCAAAGAGCGCGCTGAATATGTTCTTTCACAGTTGCCCGAACTTCCCGATCACGCGGGAATCGATATTCTCGAAGCGGGCCGCCACTGGAAACTCGCGTCGCAAGACTTTGACAATCGAGTTTGGTGGCCTGTGATAAAGCTTGCTGCGAAGGAACATGCCCAGCCGTTTCTCGACACACTGCGTGCGCAAAGTAGATTGAATCCGTTTGGATTTGCCGTGGTGCCAATCGGTACTTCCTCCTCCGCTTTAGCGGGGGGGTCAGGGGGAGGCTTCAATGTCACGATAGGCGACTACTCCACTACGGCCATTCGCGTCATTGCACGTCCGCTCGCAAACGACTCCATTTTCAATCTGCATCATGTCCCGATTGGACGCGGCTTTCATTGGGAAAGAAAAGAAACTCTTTCGTATAGAGGGACACTGCGTGTCTTTTCCTTAGAACAAAAAGGGCTAACGGCGGCCAACGAACTCCCGCTCGAAACCTATCTCGAAAGCGCGGTCGGCAGCGAGATGCGCAGCGATTTGCCTCCGGCATTTTCGCAGGCGCAGGCGATTGCCGCGCGTTCTACCGTGCTCGCCACGGCGAATCGCCATCACTATGCCGACGGATTTGATCTTTGCAATGACGACCATTGCCAGTGCTATCAGGGTGTTGCGCGGGAAGCGAATGCGGTGATTGCTCCCATTAGGGAAAGTGCTGGGCAGGTGCTGGTTTCTTCTCCCCCCACATCGAGTGGGGGGACACAGGGGGGAAACACACGCAGTGTGGTTGATGCCCGCTATGCCAAAGCCTGCGGCGGTATTTCGGAACTATATGAATCGTGCTGGGGCGAGGACGGGCCGGATTACTTTACCGTTCGTGCCTGCGGCGATTTTGAATTTCCCGAACTGTCCGATGAGACCGCTGCGAAAGAATTTATCCACTCGCCGCCGCCAGCTTGGTGCAATGGTGATTTGCATCCCTATCCCGAACCGTGGGACAAGGACCCGCTGTTCCGCTGGTCGTTCACGCGCACGCGAAAAGAGTGGGCCGTCTTGCTCAAAGAAAAGACCGGAATTGATGTTGGTGCAATTCGCGAATTCAAGGTGATCCAGCGCGGCCCTTCGGGCCGAATTCTTACATTAGAGATCCACGGAGAGGAGAAGACACGCAGTGTCCGCAGTGTGTACGGGGAATTGAATATCCGCCGCGCGCTCTCACCGTCACACTTGCCTTCTTCATTTTTTGTGATAGATTATGACGGCGATCGGATCACGCTCACGGGCGGCGGCTGGGGTCACGGGGTGGGTCTCTGCCAGCTCGGCGCCGCCGCCATGGCAAAAGCCGGCTGGAGCGTGGAAAAAATTTTGAAACATTACTATCCGGGAAGTGAGTTGGAAACACTGAAAGCCTGAGACACTGAATTGAATCGATATCCTTCCCCTTCACTACGTTCAGGGTCAGGATGACAGTGCTAATGGGTGTTGCTTTGGATGAACCAATAGTATTGCAATACTACTTTGATTAGCAAAGAAACGAAAAGGTTTGTCATCCTGAGCCGCGCTCTTCCGGTTTTGCGCGGCGAAGGATCTCGACTAACTGCGCGAGCTAACGCATAAACCTAATCCATGCGACGTCGCGAGTATTATGTTTACATTGTAGCAAGCATTACGCAACGAATCTACATTGGCGTTACCAACAACATTATCCGCCGCGTTTGGGAGCATAAGAACGAGACCACCGAAGGATTCACCAAAAGTATCAAATGAAGAGATTGGTATATTATGAGCCGTTTGGCGATGTACAAATGGCGATTGCTCGGGAAAAGCAACTCAAGGGGTGGCTGCGGCAGAAGAAGATGGCGCTGATTGAGTCTGTGAATCCGGAATGGAGTGATTTGGCGGAATCGTGGTATGATGATGGGTTGAACATTGATTGAGTGTGCTCGGCTGAATCGAGATCCTTCCCCTTCACCATGTTCAGGGTCAGGATGACAGCGCCAAGAAGTGTACTGTTTGGATGAACGGATAGTAATGCGATAACTCAAAGAATAAAAGGAAAACGGAACGGTTTGTCATCCTGAACGAAGTGAAGGATCTCAATTCTTTGCTTCATAAACAATAATCCTTGAACTTTCCCCCATGAAACACCCCCCCGGCCTTGCGGTACTGTTCTTCACCGAAATGTGG
>CAZVXJ010000006.1:0-33621 GCA_964631675.1 uncultured Alphaproteobacteria bacterium | reverse complement strand
GCACAGATCTACGGCACCCGCATCCTCACACTCGACGGTCTTCATTTTCCCGCGCATGGTATCCAGCATGCCGCAAAGCTCTTCGGACGTTTCACCTTTTGTCCTGAGTGCGGTGAGCAGCGCTGCAATCTGAACGTGACTCGCTTCACCGGACAGCATACCAAGCATGGCCCGTGCCGCAGAGCCTCGATCAAGATGTTGACCTGAAGCCACTGTATGAATGAACTCCCGCAGCATCAGGGTTTTCTCCAGGTGGACGCCCATCCCAGAAAATTCGCGATCAACTTGTCACCTTCAGGTGTGAGAATGGACTCGGGATGAAACTGCACTCCCTCGATCGGCCACTCCCGGTGGCGGATTCCCATCACCTCTCCGTCTTCTGCGCGGGAGGAAATCTCCAGGCATTCCGGCATGGAGTTCTCACGGACAGCCAGTGAGTGATATCGTCCCGCAGCAAAAGGATCAGACACTCCTCTGAAAATTGTCCTTCCGTCATGAAAGACGCGCGTTGCCTTGCCGTGGACGAGCTTGACCGCTGGAACGACATCTCCTCCAAAGTGCATTCCAATCATTTGGTGTCCAAGACAGACGCCCAGGATTGGAATCCGGCCAGCCGCCGCAGCCAGCACCGATGGCATATTTCCGGCATCCTTCGGATGCCCTGGTCCCGGTGAAAAAATGATCCCATCTGGCGCAAGTGTGATCACCTCCTCGCCCGTAATCTCGTCGTTGCGACGAACCACAACCTGCGCACCCATCTTCCCGACGGCCTGTACCAGATTATAGGTGAAAGAATCGAAATTATCGAGTACGAGAATCATGCACTCTCCGCCAATTGAATTGCACGTTCGATCGCGCCTGCCTTGTGAAGCGTCTCCTGATATTCGGATTCAGGTACGCTATCAGCAACGATTCCAGCCCCCGCTTGATAGGTTAAAACACCGTCTCTGGCAAACGCCGTACGAAGCGTAATGCAGAATTCCGCGTTTCCGTCCACACCAAGAAAGCCACAGGCACCGGCATAGAAATCCCGCGGAGCGGGTTCATGCTCAAAGATTAGCTCCAGAGCGCGCACTTTGGGTGCACCACTCACGGTTCCGGCAGGAAAACTGGCCCTTAGTGCGTCAACTGCAGAGCAGTCAGATTTGAGTTTGGATGACACTCGTGACACCATATGCATTACATGACTGAAGCGATGAATTGCGGCCGTTTCATCAACACGCACACTTCCATAATCCGCCACCCGCCCCAGGTCGTTTCGAGCAAGATCAACAAGCATCATATGTTCTGCTCGCTCCTTCGGATCCGCAAGCAGCTCCTTCTCCAATCTTGCATCCGCCTCATTCGATTCACCGCGTGGCCGCGTGCCGGCAATCGGCAGCAACCGTGCAACCCTGCTCTCGACACCGACCAGCAACTCCGGTGAAGCTCCAATGGCCGTTCCGACGGGTGATTCAAGGTAGAACATGTAGGGAGACGGATTTATTCTTCGGAGCGCGCGATAGAGTTCGAAGGCATCGCCTTGAAACTCACGCGAGAACTTTTGTGACAGTACTGATTGGAAAATGTCTCCAGCCACAATGTGCCGCTTCATGCTCTCCACCGCTGCACAAAAGTCAACTTTCGCGAAGTTTGAGACTCGCTCGGCGGCATGGAAATGCGGTGGATGCCGACGTAAATCGCTGCAGAGTAGTTTCTCGTAGTCCGAAAGTTCCCGGTCTGCTTCGGCACGACCGCGATCCTCAGTCCTGCCTACGAGCAACAGACTTTGCTTGAGATGATCGAAAACAAGAAACGTCCTGTAATCTCCCAGCCATGCCAGCGGTGCGCTTGAAAGCTGTTGATCAGAGAACTTCTCAATCTCGCGTACAAAGTCGAATCCAATGATTCCGACAAGTCCTCCGCTGAATGGCAGTCCCGGCAGACCGTGCAGAGTCGTTTGCGAAAACTCACCGAGTTTTGCCGAGAGGGAATCACTTAGCGGGTCATTGGCCCAATTCGCATTGCCGGGTGCGGAAGCCGTCAATTCGCGTACCGGGTTGCATCCCAGAATCGAGAATCGGCCGAACGTCTCACCCCCTGTGGCACTTTCCATGAGGAAGGAAGAGCGATTGTGTGCCCTCAATCTCATGTAGGCGCCAACCGGGGTAAGCAAGTCAGCCTGGAGTTCCCGAATACACGGAGGCTCGTAAGCGACGGTTGGTTGTTCGGCCGGAATACTCATGTTGGGTTGATTCGACTTGTCAAAAAAAAGCCCACGCAATTGACGTGGGTCAGAATTCGCGAACTCGTCCGGTTACGGTCAAGCGCAAGTCCGTCCCACCAGCGAGACTTGCCAAGACCAGGTCAAGAAGTTGTTATTTTTTCTTGTTTTAAACATATTTTTGGGCAGACATTTAGCCGCTTGAAATACCTTTCCTTCAAAATACAAAAAATAGGATGCGAAGTCAAGCTCAGCCACAGGTTATTCACATAGAAATGTTGGTATGTGCATAAACAACCCGGCATTCCTGGTTGCAAGTGCCAGTGTGACTCCTCCTCTCCCCTCGCCACTCCAATTTCCTCCAATCACGGCCACAAGCACCTCAGATAGTTGAATTTGAAGTTCTGACGAACTACCTTTGTGCAATTCACTTTGAACATAACACCCCATCAAACATGAGACGACTTTTTGCCTTTGGCCTCCTGATCTTCTTACCCTTTGCGATTGCTCGGGCTGCCGAAGAACCTTCATGGCTGTCCCGCGCTCAATCAACCCGGGATTCCATGGATGCAGTTGCAGCTGATTCCCAAACCGATCTGGAGACCCGGATGCGGCTTCGTTTACGTGCACATGGCCGTGCAGGCAGCGAATCGGAAATGCTCGAGTTGCAATCCAAGAATCCGTCAGCTTACGAGGTGTTTGTTCTGGAAGTCGCCCTGAATTCAGCCCGGTACGATGAGGCGGCGGCATTGGCATCCAACCTTGCAGACAACGAGTCGCCGCTTGCGAGAACACTGCGCTACAAGTGGTTGTTCATACGCGAAGACCTGCGCGTGGTGGATAGTCTCTTCAGCGCCAGACTGAAACGGAACCCGGAGGACGCGATTTCGCAGCTTGCCAGAGCGGAATTGCTCTACAGAACCGTTCAGTACGACAGTTCGATTTCCTTGTGCAGGCGGATCTCTGCAAGTCTTGCCGGCAGGGACTCCGAAGTCGAACCGTCGCGCCTCCTGCTCGAAGCGCGCCTGCATTACAAGAAGAACCAGCCGGAAGACGCGTTGGCAAAGCTCCCTTCTTTATTCAATGTGAATGGTCTCGATGCTGAAGTGCTTTACCAAACCGGCGTCACCCTGATCCGAGTAGGGCGTACCAACGAAGCCATCGATATGTTTGAGGAGGCTGTACGCTGGAATCCCGCCCATGAGCTTGCTCACTACTATCTTGGGAATGGCTATGCCCGCTTGAATTACTCGCAACTCGCAGACAGTGTACCTGCGGCACTGGCTCTTGCGACCGACTTAACACTTGAGGCATCCAAAGTCTGGACAGCGCGTGACTTCAATCAGGCAAGAGCCTTGTTTGAGCAGGCACTCAAAGAACTGCCCGCGTTCGGCCGCGCACACAACGGTCTTGCCAAGGCGATCGAGGGCGTGCGAATGACGGTCAACGTTCATCGCGCCGAAGACGAGAAGTTGTTCGCGAGTCAAGTGATGCCGGTTGTGCCGCAAATCGAAAAGTATGTGCTCAACTGGAGTGAACTCTCGGCTCGCCATCAGAAGCAGGTTGCCATAGCGGTTGCGCCGTGGAAGGCGTATATCCCGCTGCTGGTTGAGAGCCACAGCCACCATTTTATTAAGCCGCTCCACTACCGGCTTTCGGAATGTCCGGGAGTTGAGTCGCTTAAGGACGAACGTATCTCGTACGATTCACGACTTTGGGACGATGTGCGCGGCTGCGGTGGTTACACGACCGTAACGGGCATTGAAGACGTGGAGCGATCGATTTTCTTCGCCTACAATACCGTGCTGCATGAGCTCACACATCAGGTCCATGGTTGTTTCCCTCCGAATGACATTCAGGCCCTTGATGATGCGTTTGAAACGGCTCGCAAACGTGACGATGGAGGTACGCCGACTTTTATGAGTCGCTATCAGGCTTCCTCGGTCTGGGAATATTTTGCCGAGGGAGCAAACGGTTACTACTCACCGCGCAGGGATGAATATGACACACGTGAAATCACTCGCGAGAGACTGTACGCTCTCGATACGGCTCTCGTGAGATTGGTGGAAAAGTACATCTCTGCGCCAAGTCTGGATCGCTGTTGGCCGGTGGGACTTATTAATGCGGCGGACGATCGGATCGAAAAACAGCAGTTGGATTCAGCGATCAGTTTTGCGCGCAAAGCCCAACTAATTGACCCACACGCTGAAGTCGTTCTGGAAGCACTTTCCAGAATCTATTCGATTCGAGATGAAGACACTCTTGCTGTAATGTACGCCGACTCCCTCGTACGGTTTTTCCCTGAGAAGGGAAAGTCATTTGTCCGTCTTGCTTCCGCGATTTTCACAATGAAAGCAAACAGTGATGACGAGCGAATTCAGATACTACAGCTCGCACTCATGGGAACCGATACGAGTGACCGCAAGCAGCTTATGCAGTCGTTAGGCGATGCTCTCGTCTACGCGGGTAGGTACGAGGAGGCACGAGAGGCGTATCGGTTTATACTCGACCGCGAGCCAACCAACTACACAGCCCTCTGGGGATTGGCCACCGCATCGCGAAACTCGCCTGAAGCGGATTCCTTGTTCCGACTCGCGCTGAAGGAACGGACGGGACTGGCAGGCTTGCGATTTGACTATGCGCGCTATCTGCTTAAAGCGGGGAAGATTGAAGATGCCCGAACTCAGATGAAAGAATGTGAACTGTTGGCGCCGAAAGACGGTGAGATATTAACCTTGCGCGCCATGATTGCCGAACTGGACAAGCAACGCCCGCTCGCTTTAGCATTGTATGACCAGGCGCTTTCGACTGCGTCGTCACCGCGACTTGCCGCCGTGAAAAAAGCAGGCTTGCTCCGTGCCACGAAGAAGAAGACCGAATCTGCGGAATTGGTGGCAGTGCTGACGCGTGAAGCAGATTCCGGTGTGCCGTCCTACATCTACGACACCGAGGTATCAAACTATACACTAAAGAACCTCTGGCCTTACGAGGTCAAGCAAATGCTTAGAGAGCTGGGTGAACAGAACTAAGCAACCAGCATGAGAGTGACACAAACTTGGGTCCGGTACAAACTGCGGACACCCGAAACCGGCATGCGAAAGCGTGCCGGTTCTCTTTGCTTCGTTGCGTCCAGCTACCGTTAAACAATTATCCTTTCCCGAGCACGAAAAGCGGCAGCCCAAATGGACTGCCGCATGCTCGGTTCATGTTAGAGCGGCTACTCGTCGTCGACAGCCGTCATCACCATATTGACTTCGGCATCATCGTCGTGCTCGAGTGCATTGTTGCCCGATATGGCACAGGTCGTGAAATTAGCAGACGACCCACTCTTGATCAAGATCCCGCCAGCATCGTTATCGGCTATGGCTCCATTCGTAATCCGCAGCTCCGACTCCCGGCAAATGATGCCCCAGCCAAACTCTCCTGAGTGGTCGGAAATGGCGATGTTGGTCAAGGTCGCACTGGCTCCGGCAACCAAAAGCAATCCAACGCCTTCGTTATCCCCAATGGCGAGATTAGTCATGATAACCTCGCCTCCACTCACATAGATTACCCCGCCTTCGCCGGTGGAAGAATTATCACCAATGGCGCCGTTGGTCATCACGGCTCTGCCGCCAATGATACACACGGCCCCGCCTTTACCTTCGGCAGAGTTATCGCCGATCGAGAAGTTCGTTAGGACAATCTCTGATTCTTCGGCATAGATAGCTCCGCCCTGCAGCGACGAGTGAGCATTAGCAATACTGAAATCGTGGAGGTTGCATGTCTCTTCCGTCTTGATGAACCGAAGTCCGCCCCAACCTTGGTCATTTTCGTCTGCTGCCCGAAAGTGAACGTCCTTGTCGCCTTTGCCCTCGACAGAAAGCTTGCCGAATACTGTCAGGCTATAGGGGCCAGAGAACTCGACGTCTACGTCCTTCTCAATCCGAAGCGACATTCCGGAGGGAACCTCGACATTTCCCATAATGACGTAGGGACTGCCCGAGCGGGTCCAACCGCCCTGCACACCTCCTCCTGTGACAGTCGTTGGTGCCGCCCAGACCATGGAAGCAAATGTGAACGTCGCAACTTTAAACGTAAGTTTCTTCATACTTTGGTCTCCGATCCATCGAAAAGTGTCTGATAATGAGACGCCTGGTATAACGAAAGGTTGCACGGAACAACGAAAAGCTATTTTTGTCCTGACTTCAGGCGAGCTTTAAGTTCGATTCCGCTGACGTTCAGCTTTTCGTCAGATTCGCCGCTCACGACAATCCTGTAGTCAAACTCAATCATTTCCATAACTTTAGGAAGAGAAGCCAAATCGACTTGGATGGCATAAGTGCCCGGCATGAGCTCACCCAGATAGAACGACCCATCGGAGTAGGTCACAGACTCCTGTACTTCTTGACCAGAATCGTTTAGAGCCACCACTCGCGTGCCTGAAACAGGACTGGACTCTTCAGGGTTCTTCTCATTGGGACCTGTCAAAAATCCTGAAATAGAGCCCAACTTGGCGACAGACAATCTAATGGGTGTAAGCAGACCAGGTTCCAGCTTTGCGACTTGCGTTCCACGAGTAGGGGTAAGTTCAACGGGAATCTTCAATGGATTCAGGCTGACACGCATTTGCCTTCGCTGCGACGGAGTGGGAAGCAGGAACTCGCCATGCTTCCCGGTTACGGCCTTCCGCCCCCCATCACCTATGACCTCTATACCCTCTGCGCCCGGCTCACCTCGGTCTACCAGACCATTTCCATTGTTATCCATGAAAACACGCCCCTTGATCCCCCCATTGGAAGGATTCACGCGCGACGCTGGAATCAGGAACGGGCGTCCTCCAACCATACTTAGAATAGGTTCCAGCCGCAAAGATGCAGAGAACGTCCACTCATCGGCAAAATATCGCGCAAACAGTGACACGCGAGATGCGCCGGTTCGCTCCAGATAGAACTCGGGTTGAGTCTGAAAGTAGACAGTGTTCTGTACCCAGTCATAGCCCACTTCATGCCGCCAGTTCCACGGATTATTGTCCGTTGCCTGAAGAAAGTGCGCCAGTCGAGTCTGTTCGCGGAAGTCACTTTTGTTGTGCTGCAGATTCAGCCTGCCTGACTTCATCAACTTGCGCGAAAGCTGTGCGGTCCACCCAGGCCGTGAAGAAGAGGTTGCATTCGGGAGGCTTAATCCCCGTAGCAAATCGAGATCGTGTCTGTCTTGGAGCTCGTCACCGAACGACACGTTTCCCGTCAAGTCTGCGATTCTGAGCAAGGTTGAACTGACATCGATTTTTCCCAAATAGCGGGCGTCGAACTTCTCGTCGGCTCCTGAATCAAAGTCCCGCATCTCCTCGAAGCGATCTGCACTGAAACGAATTGTCGAGCGCGGCAATGACCTTGGAACGGGAAATCCTATGTGCTGCCAGCGCTGCCGCACAGTGTACGGAGCGTTGCCTTCGAGATTATTGTAGACTTCGCCATGGGTGAGTGAGATACGCAGTTTTCGGCTAAAATCCACACGCGAGTCTATGGCATAGCCTTCGCGATCGTGAAGTTCAGAGTTGGAACCTGTAAAGAAACTGGAATCGTAGTGCAGGACCATCGGCTCGAGGCGCAGCAGTCTTCCGAAAAAGAGACTCATCTTTGTGCGCGCAGCAAATTTCTGTTTTCCCCATTGCACCTGGTCCCACGGCACTGCCGGAGGCAAGAGTGAGTCCGCAGGATCCCGTGAAGCGAGGTTGGGATCCACCCTACTCTGCGAGAGTCCGAGTTCGGCCTCGATACGATGTTTCTTCAGAAAACGAAGTCGAGTGTCGAATTGGCCATGGCGACTTTCACGCGGCACTTCAGTGGAGAGCCCCACGCCTGAACCTTGTTCCAATCGCTCCAGATTGAACGGTAACGAATACTCCGATTGCATCACAGAACCACCGCCAACCGTCCAGAATGGCGCGACACCGACCAGAACACGGCCTCCGGCAATCTTGCCTTGTGTATCCCAAATCTGCGGCGTTGAAAATCGTCGTACTCCGGCCACTGCGTTGAACATTATCTGTCCCGGCCGCAGCAGCGAATTTGTTCCAACGGGTTCGATCACTCTTTCAACTATATCGCCACTGGGCGTAGTGATTACGACTCGCAATTCAGTAGATCGATCACGTGACACCGCCACGTCGCGAAACTCGTAACGCCCCACTGTAGTGTCACCGGGAATTGAGGTCGTGATTATTTGCTCGGCGACATACTCTGAGTTCGCGCGAAGTTCAACCGTGCTGCCAACGGGGGCGATTCCATGCACACTTTCGCGCGCATGGAAGTTGTCCCGTCTCCCGAAATTCGTGTTGTCCTTTTCCCGTTCAAAGTCCTTCATGCCGATCATCCCACCTGCCTGGAATCCCGCAACTCCTCCGCTGGGGAACATCAGGTCACCAAAACTCATCTGTGCATCGCCGATGGTCGATTCAAAATCTCCGAAGCGGTGCGTCAAACCTATTCGCTCCAATACAGGTTCTTCCGACCAGTCCCGTCCGGATTGTCTCATGGAGAAATTGTACCTGCCGCCTCCCAACCGTCCCCATCCCTTCAAGGATTTCTGCATCTGAAGGTAATCCTTGTTTGCTTGCGTCATACGAATGCCCGGTTGGAGCATATGCAGTGACGGATCACCGAGCTTTGCGGGGCCGGCAGAAGCAACTGCCGGAAGGGCATTGATCGCGCTTTGAAGTTTGCTTTCACCTTGTCCTTTCCCGCGCTTCTTCTCCCGGCTGACCGCCCACGCAGGAAACACAGTCTTTGTAGTGACTGAGAATGCATAAGCATCTTCACTCCACTCGATATCCATCGCCAGAAGATTGGACAAGTCATTTTCCCGTACAAATGCATCGACGACGCCAGTGAAGTCAGACTTGCCGTAAACAAGATCTGTCGCGTAGGGTCCCTCGCTCCCGATCATCACATCGTTTGCGACAACATTCATCCTGACCTGCCTGTGATCGGGCGTCATAAAATTCAGGGTATCCCCGATGAGAGTATCTTTGATCCCAAACTCAGTGAGCAGCCGGCGCAGTGCGAGATAGTGCACAGTATCGTCTTTGATGACGATTTCCAGGTCAGGAATAGTCGTCTTGTGGTTCGGTTTTACGCCCTTGATTTCGAACCCGACAATTGTTGTAGAGAGCACCTGCTCATATGCCGACGCACTGCCTATAAACATCAACAGCCCGCAAAGCAGGCTGATATACGTTCGGTAGTACCGAAGCGGTGCAAAGGCCGCAGGCAACTTTGGCACCGCTAGCTTGTGCCGTCGAGGTCGCAGCAGATTACTCCCCTTCTGACTTTCGCCCACCTTTTGCGCGGGTCTCCGGTTCCGGAAGTTGGTCCGGAATCTCAACGCGCGTTTTTCCGCTCACTGTGCGGTTGTCACGATCGGACGAGTAGCTAATCGAGAACTCATACGAGCCCGGCGCAACCTCTGCCGGTATTAGTGACGCAAAGTAGCGCTGTGAGTATGGAAACAGAGACAAGCGGGCGGTTTCACCTTGGTATATCACTTCGCCGGCATCGTTCTTAACTTGAAAACTTCCGCGTTGCGGTACTCGTCCATTGCCGGTGTTTCGCAAGAGGGTGTATACATAAACGCCCTTGGAAGACGGCTTGGAATAGGTACTATCAGGTACTATGTCCCACTGGTAGTCCGGCTTGCCATGGTCGGCAAGGATCGGAACCAGAACTGCGATCGTCGTATGCACTTGGGACTGAGACGACGTGTCGCGCTCGGTCACAGGACGAAACTCCAAACCGCCCCAATAGGACCCGTCGGGCAGGGTCGGCGGTACCGAAACGCCAAACCGGACTTGGCGGCTCCCTTCAGGCTGTATTGCAAACTCCTGAGGGCTCACTTTGATCCAATTGGCCAGTGATGTTGAATCGAGCTTTGCGGGTGCAAGCTTGCCGCTTTCATCGATCACAAAGTGCACATAGCTCGCGCGCACACGCATCGGTGCCTTTCCGGTGTTCGCGATCGTGAACGAGCCCGATCCTTGTCCTTTCTCCAGCGTAAGCTCGACCAACGCGGGGGTGACACTCAGGTCAGCCCATACAAGTGAGGCGAAGATCGTGAACACCGGAATGCAGACTTTGAACAAGTCTCTTGGCATCATAATTCGACATCCTTTCCATAGTGTAGAAAATGGGGCAGCCGGGTCCTGTTATTACTGACCCGGCTGCTCCCTGCTGAACCGAAGTTGTGTGGTTCTGTCAACGCCCTGCGGTCGGCACGGAAAACCCTCGCGTTACACAGAACAATTTGAGACCTGCCTGCCGGATTTGATCCGGCAGGCAGGCCATAACCAATCTTAGAGGTCGCCGATGAAGGCCCAGAAGCCAACCCAACCCGAGTACTCGCCTTGGGTCTTCTCGGGGTCGTTCTGCTCCCACCAAACGGTGACATAGATATCCTGCGAGAAGTAGCCATTCTGGCTCGACTCGTAGGTGATGTACTCAGTCATCCAACCTTCGAAAAGTTGTTCAATCCACGGTGCGGTGTACGCAGCGTTGTACGAACCACCTTCGATCGGGTTGCCATCGGTCGGCTGAATGTCCGCGCCAGCTTCGTAGTCAACCGGAATCGGGTCAACTTCGGGGTTGGTCGGATCATCGCCCTTGTAAAGATCGGTGGTGCCGACGCAGAACGAAGCCTGCTCAACGTTGGCATCCACACGGAAAATAAACTCGCCCGTGACGGCACCAGTCTGGACCGTACCCAAGTTAACGTTATTGGTGATAACGCCAACCGAGACGTTCGGATCCACGACCAAGTAGACGTGGGCAATCGCGTGGCCTTCCGTGTCTGCCATCGCCAGGCCGGCGAAAACAAACATGGTAGCTGCCACTAATGTAATGAAGCGAGCCAGCATTCTAATTCCTCCTCAAAATGCAGTTATACCATTCTCGCGCGGTCAAGTGCCGCGCACCTTTTTTTTCGATCGGGGTCCGTGCCGACCGTGTAACGTGACCGTTCCTCTTCGGATGTCAACAAAAACTAACTCTTGAAGCTCGACACGCGCATGAAAATTGAATGATCACTGCGCGCTAATCTCGATTGCCGCGGAGATTTCAATGTCCGCGGAAAATTCTCCCTGATCGATCAGCCCCATCGGTCCACACCTGAACCGGAGGGGAATCTCTACTTCGTTTATCGTAAATGGCTCTGGATCATCCCCCCGTGCCACGGCACTCGGTTCAGAATGCACTTGTGCATACTCCGGGACCAGTGACTCCCACCCGTCTCCACTGGGAACCATCCACGCTGCCAATTCCTGATCAATAGTCCCTTCACCGTTTATGGAGTGAAAATCTCCGGTACAGGAAAGGTGAAGAATCCATGCTGAGTTCGATCGGATGCGAAGCGGCAGGGGCTCACTTTCGGAATATTCACTCTGCGAAGAAACGGTGAGGATGACCAACTCGCCAAGCAATTCCGTTTCTATCCACGGGAGAATCTCAAACTCGAAAATCACTACTTGCGGATCCGTCAAAAAGTTCCCGTCACGATCTGCAAGCGCTACATTGACTTCTGCCCGATATGTACCCGGTGGATCTTCAGGTTCAAGAAACTGCTCGAGTCTGAGTTGCAGTACCTGCCAATCATAGGAGAAAGTCTGAACTTCGACTGATCCAGGACCGTAGTCCAATTCAAACGGAAGATAATTTGCAAAATCTTCACCGATGTCAGGGAACAACTCTCGCGCACGCTCGGCGGGCAATTCCAAGTTATCCGACACTCGTCTGACTGGCGCTGTCAACGAAGCCATCAGACTCCAAGGCACATCCGACTGCAGTCTAACCGTTGCATTGCCGGGTCCCCAGATATTCTCCGTTACGTCCACGGCGCAGAATTGTCCCAGCAACACACTTGTCGGGGAAATCTCGCATGTCGGCTGAGCCAGCGCACTGCCTGTGGAAAAACATGCGATACCCAAGCACACTATTCCAAAGGCGGTGATGGCTGCCGCACGAATTCGTTGATAAATCGTAATAGCCATTCTCCAGTGGGAATTCCCTGCCTGACGGCTGGGGTCATCTGTACTCAATCACCGGACGGATTCAGATTGAACGAACTGAGCGAATCCTGAAGTTCAAATATACTTTTATAGTTACACATTGTCAACCCAAATCGTGGGTTTCGGGCTTCACTCGGCTCGAACGGCGGCTCCCTCCAAACTCGCACAGTGCATGAGTTTCCATAAGATATGATATAACCGAGAGAGGCAAGGTCATGGCTCACCTACACTTGTGACCCATGCTAAGAGGCATGACGAATCGTTATCGCAAGGTTAATGGCAACCTTGGGAGTTGTCGTAGTTATACCAAGAGGTTTTGGGCAAACGGTCATGTGGAAACTATCCTCCACACAGGACAACGAATGTCTGCGTGACATCACTTTCAATAGCTGACATTCGGCCGCTATAGACGCCGTCCAATTCTTTGATGGGGAATCCCCGCTTTTGCAATTCAATTGACCGGGATCATCAGCACTAGTAACTATACCTTAGCCATTCAACGCTATTGCTCCACTTGCGTTTCGTATCGTACACTGCTATATTTGAAGCCGTTTCGCCCTTGACGGTAGCTTTAATGATCTTGAATTCTGTGAACCCAGCATGACTAATCGACTGCCCAGTTGCCCGCGCCTTGTAAACAGATTGACAGGATGGATAGCAACACTGCTCATAGTCAGCACTGCTTATCCACAACCGGGACCATTGGATACCATTGTATTCACTATCCCAGCCGGTACGATCGGTGTACCGACGTACTATCCATTTGCCGTGTCGTACTATCCATTTCACAATGGATTGCCCACGGATAGCGTGCAGCACATCCTCGGCACTCAACTTGTGGGTGGCACCACTACCACCGCAGATCGTGTCATAGACATCACGTTTGGAGGATTCGCGTACCGCGATGCTTCCGGCAACTGGCAGGGGAGTCTGAGCCTATTGCGAAACAAACGTGCGTTCATGATCATGAACCGCCATGAAGAACGGCAGATCACCTTAGTTGGTTGTCCTGCCGATACCATAACCTACATCTCGCCAATGCCAAATGGTTCCTGGCGCACGGCCGGTCCGCGCATGCTGCGAACACACTCAATCGACAGCGTTGGGCTCATCACATTTGGTTTCCACAAGTCGCAGTCGATGAAGTCCGGCGGTGACTTGATTCTCGACATGGTCACCAGAAAGATCGCTCGCTGTGATTCCACGAATGACTGGATCGGTACCATGCAATACCTGGAGCCGGGGCATCCTGTGATCATTCAAGTGAATCATCCGCTGACATTTGATTGGACTTACGGTCCGGGGATGCCATGAGGAAGTGCAAAGCACAGAGTTCAAAATTCATGTGTTGTGACTTGTACTCGAGGAGTACAATCCTGTCGGTACGCGTTGTCTGCGCGTGTCTGCTGTCAGCCTGTGTTCTGTTTCCGTTGGATTCCCGTGCCGACACCTATGCATATATGACTATCCACAATCTCGGGTGCAGACAAGCTAATCACAGCTATAGCGGCGGCATTATGCCCTACGGTTTTGAAGAGGGAGATTTGGTTCAATTGATTTTGGCAGGACCAAACAGGGTGATCGATACTCCGGCGGCGAACGGAATGCCTGGCGGCGATGACCAGCTTGCCATGAATCCGGGCGCATCGTTTGGCATGAACATGGATTCGTTCACGCACCATCCGAATACATTCTACTCACCCGAGGCCATACTGGTGCACACGACCGGCGTGGGACCGCAGCCAGCGATAGCACCCGGTGTGAAATTTTATGTACGAGCGTGGAATGGGATCACCCCGTCGCAAGCGACCGCGTATTGGAACTCTGATGAACTGACACGCGATTTTCCAATCGGGCTGGAGTCCTGCGGAGTGGATAGTGCCGTTCGTACATTCCCGAACGTGATTCAGATTCCGTACTTGACGACTTACTATGTGAAACTGGGCAACAGCCATACCTGGACGCCAACCACCAGCGTCAGTCTACTCGCACCCAACGGCAACGAAGTTTATCAGCTGAATGATCCAGTGTCAATCTTGTGGAACAGCGTGGGAACGGTCCCTCAAGTGGACATTTTGCTGCAGCGCGCCACCGGCGGACCATGGGAAATGCTCTACGACAATATCGCCAACGATGGCAGTGAAATCTGGCTGGCCACGCTCCCAGCGTCCACGCAATGCCGCATCCGAATTCACTCATCTTCAGACACCACGGTCTTTGACATCGCAAATGGGGATTTCTCCATTCAAGGTCCGCCCCCCCCCAGTATTTCATTGGTTCAACCTGAAAACGGTGATAGTTTTGTGGTGGGAGATCCGGTCATCGTACAATGGTCTACATTAGGTGCGGTAGAATTGGTGGACGTACTCTTTCGGCGAAACTTGGGCGATCCGTGGGTGATATTGTTCAATGATATTGAGAATGACGGCGGTGAAATCTGGACTTCGACCGGCCCGGCATCCAACTTCTGCCGCATGCGTGTGCAGGTTGCAAGCGATACGACGATTTTCTCACAGACAAGCTCCAATTTCTACCTCGTGAATCCTGCGCCGCCGCCCACAATCACCTTGAGCGATCCGAGTTCTGGAGAATCCTACGCTCTGGGCGATACGATCAACTTCGTCTGGAGCAGCGTCGGAGAATTGGGCAATTTGCGCTTATTGCTCTGGCGCGATGTGTCGCCACAGGAAACAGTCCGGGTTGCGCTGGCCAACGACGGTCTGGAATCGTGGATCGTCACGGCGCCGGCCGCGGCCAGTGCCACGTTCAGGTTGGAATCGGAAGCACTCCCTGCGGTATTCAGTCAAGTCACTGGCATCGTGCTTTCGGATACGACCTATTCCGGGCCGCCTGATCCTACGGTTATGGTCGCACTGTCTGACTCGACGCATTCGATTCATCTGAACTGGCAAAGAGCAGCCTATGCGACCAGTTATCGGGTTGAAGAGAGCGCGGACAATCTGGTTTGGTCAACCGTCTTGTCGGTTCAAGACACGTTTGCCGTGGTTCCCAGCGATACGGTCGGAGCCCCTGTTCGCTATTTCCGCGTCATCAGTCAACGGGAATAGCCGCTGAAATCCGAAAGACCTCAGAACTTAACCCCCTCGCAATGAGGGGGTTTTTGTTGGTGTCAAGGACGTCGGCAGCTGAGTTCTTTGCTGGGTCATGAATCATCGCTAAGTCGGTGTAAGAATTGAAATGATTGCGTGTGGCTCTCTGAGTGCCCAAACATTTTTCATGATTGAGCCTAATTCCCTTGACAATCTGAGAGTTTCAGCTATCTTTGCTATATCTGACAATAGGGGTCAAGTTTAGCTCTCTTGCGCTGTTTTTCGACCCAACGGAATGTTTTAGGCAGTTGTAGTTTCACCGTCCCAACCGAAAGGAATGAGAACGATGCCAAGAAAATTGAACTATTTAGTTGGAAGTCTGATGCTCGCATGTTTGGCGACCGGGCTGTTCGCTTCCCAGCAAGAGCAGTTTGCCACACGAAATCCGAATCAGGTCGTCCAAAAGACCGTGACCACTCCCGATGGCTCGCGGTATTATTTGATTCCGGGTACAAACATCGTCGAAGTTCTGGGCCAGAACTATGAAGCGCTTTCCACTTTCCGGATAGTAACAGAGAGTGGCCAGAACCAGTATGTGTCCGGTCTGCGCTACGACGCGGCCATGAACGCATTGGTTGGACTCACCTCGCACACGATGTTTGAGATTAATCCGGTTAGCGGAGTCGCTTCGGCAGTTCCGGTACCGGTGAATACGGACCTGCGCGAATACAACAAGATCATCAGTCGCCAGCAAGCAGCGGCATCGCGCATTTCCACCGGTCGTCACGCGGACATCCGTCCGGTGGATCACTCGAATCCCGAATCGGTGCGCGCGCATGCTGCATACTCGACGTGGCTTCAGACGGGCACGGCTACCGCTGAAGAAAAAGCACTCATGACTGAGTACGTCTTCCCCGAGCCGCGCGAAGACGGCGGGCACCGCGGCCTAGATGAGACCGGCGGCCCCGATGCTTCCGATTATTACTACCGGGACAGCAACGAAAGCGGCCTTGTATTTGATTGGGTGGAATTGTGCGGCGATCCGTCGGCGAACATCATCCTTCAAAGCACTGATGACAGCGCGGTTATGATTTCGTGGGCCAACACCTTCACTTTTTACGGTACGGGATATACCTCGGCATTTGTCTCTACGAATGGGCAAATCACCTTCGGAGCGTCAAACCCATTGTTCACCAATCGCTGCCCGTACGCATCAGGAGAACCGAGTCTTGTAACTGCAGAGTGCGCGGTGTATTGGGATGACCTTTACGCTGCGGGCGACGGCAACGGCTGCAGCAACGAAAGCGGAGGCTATGTGCTCTGGCGTGACTTTGGTGATCGAGTAGTGATTCAATGGGAAGTGGATCAGTTCCTTAACATAGGCTCAGCATTGAAGTTTCAGGCCATCCTCTATCCTGCTACGGGCAACGTCTTGTATCAGTACAACAATCTCTCGCTGAATAATCCGCTTTCAGGCTCAGTAGGCATTGACGGTGCAGGCGCAGGAAACGGCCTGGAGTACGGAGTATGCAACTCAACAACGTTCCCGAACGGCACGGATGACCTGGCAGTTTTGTTCTACAATGCTCCCCTACCTCCTCCGCTGCTGTGCGATTGCCCGGTAATCGATGGAAACATGTACACATCGGGCGATCTAGATATTGAAATCTTGGATGATCAAGGTGGGTTCTGCTTCGCTTCCGGACAAATTGTGAATACGATTACTGTTCCTCCCGGTGCAGGCCCGGTGCAGGATGTAAACGTGCTTGTGCACATGATTCACACTTTTTACCCGGATTTGGTTATGGACATCACGCACGACGGCGTGACTGTTCTGCTCGCCGATGCGTATTACGGCGGGAATGACTGTGGAGAGCAAACTTGGATCTTCGACAATAATGGCGTGGCTCCCATTTTTGGCTGCGATAACAGCGGATGCGTTCAACCTGGTCAGTGCTGTGGCTGCTCAAACGGGTCTGACCTCACAGTGTTTAACGGGATGGATGCGTCCGGTGAATGGACATTCAGATTGGTGGATGCGGTGGGGATAGACGTAGGCGTTCTTTATGACTGGGGCCTCTGTATTACCACGGGTGAGTCGGGTTTTATCGGCGTAGACTTCGAGTTTCCTGAGTTCGGCTGTGTGGATGGTCAACTTTCACCATTAGAGTTCACTTTCCCCGTTACCGTTGAAAACACCGGTGCCGGCCCTTGCAACAGCGTGGAGTTTGCGATGGGCGGAGGATTTGGACCGGGCGGTTCTTTCACGGTCGATCCTACGAATCACAACTTTGGTTCGCTGCTGCCGGGCCAGACGGCTTCTTTTGACTTCACGATCGTCGTTACGCCGTCAGGCAACGGCGGCAACATCGTGGCTGGTGCACAGGTGAGTTCGTCATGCGGAGCGTACTTTATTGACTTCATCACCCTCCCGACACCGGATTGTGATTCGCCCGGCCCGTGCGGCTGCATGGATGTGACCTTTGTGGTGGACGTCACCGGTTCCATGGGCGGCGCACTTGCGAATGTTCGCGCTGCCTTGCCGGGCATCATTTCGGATGCGCAGTTGGCCTCAGGCGGAGACGTGAGATTTTCGCTGATCGAGTTTGATGATGAAGTCAGACAACTCACTCCGCACACGTTTGACTATATTCACGTGACCAATCTGATCAATGGTTTGGTCGCGGGCGGTGGTGGTGAAGAACCTGAAGCCTCTGATGAGGCACTTCGTCAGGCAATATCCGGCTACAACGAGTGCGATCAGGACGATGCACTGGTAGTTGATCCGTGGCGAGATGGCTGCCAGAAGATTGCCGTACTCATTACCGATGCCCGTCCGGGCGGATGCGATGACGCCTACACGCCGGGCGAGGACGACGTCAATGCCCACAGCCGAGCACTCGATGCTTTGGTGAACGGTGTGAAGATTTCGGCGGTGTTCGTTCCGACATACGACATTTATTCGGCAGAAATCATTCCGATCATGATGGACTACGGTTCAACGTCCAACGGCTCTTATCGGATGGTGAATGCTGACGGTACCGGCACGGGAGCAGCGATTGCCGAAATCATCAGGCTCTGCGGTTCGGGTGGCTCGGAGGACGAGTGTCTTCCTGAAGGTCCCGATTGCGCAGGCGGCCAGCCGCTATTTTACAGCACGACGACCGGGTTAATTGATAATGCGACGATCCGGGTAAACAGCGAAGGGCTGCTTGAATTGAATTGGGAAGCGGTTGACGGAACCGAGTGGTATCAAATCTATTCGTCCGGCGAACTGGACGTTGAAACCAACTGGGCGCCGATCGGCATGAGCTATGAACCGCGCTTCGTGCTGCCCGAGGAGACACTCGAGAATCCGAGCGAGAGTGCCGTGTATTATTATGTCAAGACCAAAATCGCCGTTCAAAACATCATCGCCAGCGATATTGGCTGCTGGCCGTTAGAAGAAGGTGCGGGTGATTGGACCGAGGATTTCGCGCAGGACAATGATGGTGAGATTCACGGCGCGGAGTGGATCACCGGACCGTCGGGGCATCCTGGACTTCGGTTTGGTCATGGCGACTATGTCAGGATTCCCAACGACTGCGAATTCTACGGCCAACCCTTGCAAGTTGATGCCTGCATCAAGATTGACCAGTATCCGACGATCCAAGGCGGCGGAGCCTATTACATCTTCTCCTGCCACCGCTACGCGACGTGGTTTGAGGGATTTGGCTTCCGTATCGACGTGAACGGCCGCCTGCTCTCGCAGGTATGGAATCACAATACTGGAAGCTGGCAGACGATATGGGCGCCGAGCAACCGCCGTGTGCCGCTGGGTGTGCCATTCCTTGCGACGGCGGTAATCAATGGCCGCGAGTCCATGCTGCTGATCAACGGTCAAGTGGTTGCCACCGGCCGTCAGGATTACATCAGCATCAACAATGAATTCAGCATGACGATTGGCGCACACCATTTCAATGATGAGAATGGAGAACTTTATCAGTACCACATGCACGGCGACATTCATTGGGTGAAGATCTCCCAGATAGAAGACTAGAAAGCTGCGGCGATTGATCGCTTGATACAAAGGCGGGCGGCCCATCAGGGCCGCCCGCCTTTCACATTGTCGTCCTATATGTAGCGCGGCTCGTGAGCCGCAGTTTGTCAGATTCTCACCCGCGCGTCACACGACGCGCGCTACGAACAAATCCAAAATCACATGCAATGTAGCGCGGCTCGTGAGCCGAGACTTGTCAGATTCTCGCCAGCGCGTCACGTCGCGCGCTACGAAAGAATCGGAAATCACACGCAATGTAGCGCGGCTCGTGAGCCGCGACTCGTCAGATTCTTACCCGCGCGTCACGACGCACGCTACGAACGAATCCAAAATCACATGCAATGTAGCGCGGTTCGTGAGCCGCAAGTCATCGAATCCTCGCCAGAGCGTCACACGACGCGCGCTACGAATGAAAGTGTCTAAGACAAAACCGCGCCCTCATTGCTGAGGGCGCGGTCAAATTCAGGACGTTCGACTTGGTCTTACTTATTGAAGTTGTACTTCATCGAAACACGGGAGAACATGCCATTGCTGTTGTCGCCCGAAATGAAGTACGGTCCACCGTTAAAGAAATCGGGATTCACGAGCACGTCAAAGAGGAGACGATTCCAGTGTGCCGATGCGCCGACATAGGTGTCGGTGACCGAACGCATCCACGTCTGCTCATTCGGGGTGTCGCCATCCTGCAGCATGCCTGCCCAGTTGCGCTCCGCACCGATGCGGCCATCCAGCCATTCGAAAATCTTGGTCTCAGCGCCCACACGCCAGTAAGGAATAGCCGTCCAGCCATCTGTGGAGGTGCTGCCGCCAGCTTCGGTTTCAGTCGCCTGGATCTCAAATCCGAAGTCAAAGATCACCAGCGCATTGTCTGCGGGCCACCAATCATGACCAGCTCCAAGTTTAATCCACGAAGAGGTGATGTTGTTCTCGTTGCCAGCAGCATCCTTGGCGTTGTCCGCCGTCATATTGATTCCGAGATTCGGAATGAGTGCTGCTTTGTCGCTATAGTCCCACCACCAGCGGCCCGCAAACATGATGTTACTCATGCCATTGGCCTCCGTGACAGTAGCTCCGGCGTTCTCGTTCGTAAATCCTGCGAACTCAAAACCCAGCACAAGGTCAAGATTCTGCTCGACAAAGGAATAACCGATGTCGATTCCCATGACACTGGCGCTCTGTTCGATTTTGGGTCCTTCTTTTCTCTCGTAGGCCTCTGCGGCGTAATTGAGGCCGATACCGATTAGGTTATCGCCTCCCATCTTACGGCCATAACGAAGAGTCAGTGCGTTGTTGATGCCCGGACCGTCACCGGCGGCATCGACCATCTGGGAGTAGCGAGTCTGCTGACCCTTGTTCAGGGCAAAGTTGATGACACCACCGTCATCACCCCAATCGTAGTTTGCAGACACACTGTGGAGGTCCCACGCCTCTGGATAGCCGCCACCAAATTCGGCATTGGCGACCGTGCCATAGTTCTTGACGAGCTGAGGCCAAATCAGGTAATTCGCCTGGTCAATCACGATGGCGTTTACATGCTCACCGCCGAGACCGATGACCCGGGAAATCGTCGCGTGGGCCGACATAGGCACCACAACGGCCGCCACTACCATGAGGGTCAAAATTTTCTTGAAACGATTCATTCTTCCTTCTCCGATGTTGAGTTGGGGAAACACAGGTTGCATTATAGTGAATTCTGGGGAGATTGTCAATGCTTTTTTGCACTTTAGACGGCCCCGTTCATATTGGATGTTCTTACTATCTCAAGGGCTTGCAATTCTCATAAGTTTGAGTATTATTTCCCAAACTATATTAGATTGATACCCCTGAACCGCCTCAAAGGTTCCAAAATCATGAACTTATCAACATTTCCACAGCCATGACCTGGCCGGACCCGGACTTGGTCTTCGAGGTTGACGAGCACTCCGGCGACCTCGCCATCACGGCGTGGGGGTCTAACCTATTGGAGGCATTGGCTGCCTCCACAGCTGGATTAATGAGCCAAATTGTCGGCAAAGCGGCGGTTGAGCCACGCGAAACTCATAGTTTTATCATTGAGGACTCCGATACCGATCGCCAGGTTGTTTCATATCTTAATGAAATTATTTATCTTGCGAGTTCACGGCTGTGGTTGACGGCGGGGATTCGACAGATCAAGTTCTGCGAGTCGCAGGGTTGCTCCGAGTTACAAGTAATCCTGACAGGTGAGGCCGTGGACCCCGCGCGGCATAAGTACAAGTACGACATCAAGGCAGTCACATTTCATGAATTCAAAATCACTCAGACTCAGGGACGAGTGACCATACACTTTGTCTGCGACCTCTAAGGCACCGCTCATGTCAAAACCTCATGGTCTTAAGATCGAACGGGTCGGCCCGAACTGCTACCGGATTCCAAAGTCCAGCCGGGCTGACATGCGGACAGACGGGATCTTGTTCTTGAATGAATCCCTTTTTTCAAGACTGGAGAACGATTCATCCCCCGCACAGGTTGCCAATGTGGCGACACTTCCCGGAATCGTGGGGAATAGTATCGCCATGCCTGACATGCATTGGGGCTACGGATTTCCCATCGGCGGCGTTGCGGCATTTGACAGCGAAGAAGGAGTAGTCTCCCCGGGCGGAGTTGGCTACGACATCAATTGCGGTGTAAATTTTACTCGCACCGGATTCTCGTGGAAGGACGTGAAGCCGCGATTGGAGAAACTGGTCAACACCATGTTCACACGTATCCCGACGGGTGTGGGGTCAAAGGGCGGCCTGCGTGTGACATCCAAAGAGTTCGAGCAGGTGATGACGACCGGATCGGCATTCGCCGTCAAGCGCGGCGTCTGCGGCGAGAGCGATCCGCTGCATATGGAAGAAAGCGGTTGCTTGAAAGACGCGGATCCTAGATATGTCTCAGACCGCGCGCGCGAACGCGGCTTCGAGCAGCTTGGCACACTTGGCGCAGGCAATCATTTTGTCGAAGTGCAAGTAGTTGAAAAGATCATCGACGAAACTGTTGCTCAAGCCTTCGGACTGTTTGACGGACAAGTTTGTTGCATGGTACATTCAGGTTCCCGTGGATTCGGCTATCAGGTTTGCACAGATTTTCTGCCTGTTATGGATAAGGCTGCGTCCAAGTTCGGAATAGAACTTGTGGATCGTCAGCTTGCATGTGCACCGCTGAGTTCGAAAGAAGGCCAACAATACCTCGCTGCCATGAAGTGCGCAGCAAACTTTGCCTGGGTGAACCGCTTAACCATGCGCTGGCACTGGATGCAGTGTTTCGCCGAAGTCATGCAGCAGAGCGAAGAGCAGTGCAAGTTCGGCCTGGTATATGATGTCTGCCACAATATTGCGAAGTTCGAAACCCATCTTGTAGAAGGCGAAGAACGGCGCGTCTGCGTACACCGCAAAGGCGCTACGCGATCGCTGCCGAAGGGACATCCGCTTGTGCCGCCAGCTTACAAGCATGTGGGTCAGCCGGTGTTGATTCCCGGTGATATGGGCCGCGCGAGCTATGTGCTAGTGGGAGATCAAAACGCGCTGACGGAGTCTTTCGGCTCCGCGCCGCATGGTGCAGGGAGATTACTTTCTCGCAATCAGGGACTCAAGCTGCGCAAAAGCAATGAAGTCCGACAAATGCTGGCACAGAAGGGAATAATCGTTCACGCTCGAACTGGTTCGATTCTCGCTGAAGAACAGCCGGATGTTTACAAGGATGTCGATGAAGTGGTTGCGGTTGCTGCTGGAGTGGGCCTCGCCCGGCCGGTTGCGAAACTGCGACCTGTGGGTGTGATCAAGGGGTAGTCGCGCAGAATTTACTTATTCATTTTGTGGTTTTCCGTGGGCATATCGTTTGCCGTACCTGGGATTACGTAACATGGACCTGTTCACTTTCCCAAGGAAGAATGCAAATGCGCAAGTGCCTATTGGTGGATGACGACCGGTTGATGCTGGACCTTTTGAGCCAGGCGATGCATGAGATTGGATTTGAATCAGTAACAGCCTGTGATGGTGATGAAGGTATGGCGGCTTTTCGAGAGCACCACCCTGATTTAGTCGTCTCAGATATTCATATGCCGAATCGCAACGGCCTGATGCTATTGAACGACATCCGTGCCATCGATGCGGACGTGCCGGTCATTTTGGTGACGGGTTATGTGCATTTCAAGGCCGTCTTGAACATGAATTCGACCAAACCGGACCTGTTCATCGAAAAGCCATTTACGCTTCAGACTCTTCGGCAAGCCATTGCACAGCTTGAGCCTGCCATAGAGCGCGCACGGATCCGGCACGAGGAGCCGTCCGGACAGGCGTAACTACTTCGTAATTCTGTCTTGAAAACGGAAACCCCGCGCATGCTGCGCGGGGTTTCTGTCTGTCTCATAACAGCGTGATGAAGTTTCTTGTGCAGGCTTCACAACTCCATTATTTCAGCAGCATGACCTTTTGCAAGCCAACAGTCTTCCCAGCCGATTCCAGTCGTGCAAAGTAAAGCCCGCTGGCCAAAGCCGAAGCATCAAATGGCACGGCAATTTCACCGGAGTTGGCTATCTGGTCATAGACGACGGCTGACTGGCGCCCCAGCAGGTCATAAAGTGCAAGTTTCACATGCGAACGGTGCGGCACAGCAAACGAAAAGGTCGTCGAAGCGTTAAATGGATTCGGGAAATTCGGATGCAATTCGAATTGTGCTGCGATTTGAGTTGGCGAGTTTCCGACCACTTCCATTACTTCAGTTGTCACCATGAGCGCGAGACCTTCTTCGATTGGGACTGCCGTCTCGGGATTGTGCAGTTGGAACTGATATTCTATACCTGTACTGCCGTTTGCATTCTCCATGCCTACACTCCCTTCATAACGCCCCGTCAGCGGGCCGTATTGATATACCGCGACGCCGTCTTCAGTCGGCCACAGATCAAAGTCCGGATCATAGAGGATACATTGGAAACTGGCAGGGCCCGTGCCGGCATAGTCGGGAACATCGCTCCATTGGAAGACCATGCGGTGATTTTCCAGATCGTTGTAATACAGAACTTCACCTCCCGATTGCGGCTCCCAATCATTGAAAAACGGTGCAAGGTAGTTATTCGGCGGAGTAGACTGCGGAATCGGCCATGGGCCGTATTCATCAGAGGTCACATTGCCGAAAACAAGGAAGCCGTTTGCATGCATGCGCAACTGCGTGTACGACACTCCGTAAAATGGAAACTCAAACGGCAGTGTCACGAGACAATTTCCATCCTGCGCCGCCGTGCACGTCTGACCTATACCCTCAATATCGATCCAGTCATACACCAGATCGTCTCTGTCGTACATGTCTTGTACATAGTAACCATATCCATCCGGGCCGGTCGGCTGTGCCTGCACACTTCGCACGAGACCGGAACCCAATTGTCCGGAACCTTGCACATTGACAGTCAGCGTGACCGTCTCCCACGGAAGCGCTCCCACGTCCACCAGGTAACGCCCGTGATAAATGTCAAAGGTTGCTACGCCATCGCCGTTGGTGAAATATTCGGCGTTAGCCTCGGCAATGCGAATCGGCATTCCCGGCAGCGGCTGTCCTGCACCGGTCACAGAAATTGTCAAGGAGGCAATTTGCGCGGGCATCATGAATCCGTCAAGCGTAACCGTATCACCGGCAGCTACCGTTACGTCACTCAGGACATCATTGTAGCCATATTTCTCAATCAACAGGTCGTGTTCTCCGGGTTCAAGACTCAGGTAGTAGCGACCTTGACTGTTGGAATAGGTGAAGCGGCTTTCTCCAGCCGAGATTCGCGCATCGGCCACAGGATTGTCATTGGGATCATCGACCAATCCTGTTACGACTCCGCGCAGTCCTGAACCCAATGCGGCAGCTTCGTAGGGTCTGATCTTTCCGAACCCCCAAAGCGGATCCCAACCGGGATCGCCCTGATCGTCTGCGCTGCTGACGAGCAGCCTATACGCAGACTCTGGAGTGATTCCGGGAAAAGCAGAGTAAATCAGCGCGAGCACTCCGCCCACATGAGGAGTCGCTCCACTGGTGCCACTGATACTGGAACATCCACCACCGCGTGCGTATGCTGGCACGCTGGTGGGTGAAGCAAAATCAGGTTTGGCAAGACCATTGAATTCGCCACCCTGATAAGGATAGTCTTCATACTCTGCCGGATACTCGCTAGGGAGTCCAGCCGGGCCGCAAAAAGCCATCCGGGGCTGAACACAAATGTCCTCACGCGACCAGCCCGCAGGTCCGCGACCCGAGGGGCCATAGTGTGTTCCATTGCTGTTGTATCCTGCGACAGCTACTATTGAGGACACTCCCCCCTGTTGCGGATGACCGTCTGTCATCGCAGGCGGCGGCGAGTTGGCCGGCACGGGAATGTTAAGCGGAACTTCCCCGGGATTCCCCTGGTTTCCCGTCGAGTTGGCGTGAATCATTCCTGCCGCAAGCTCCATTTCGGAGACCATGCGATGGCACACATGGTTGGGGCAATCCCGCACAGCCGAGATACAATCGGCCATCTTGAAACTCACACTGGCTGAAATGACATTTGCACCCATTTCCATGGCATACTGGCTCGATTCGAACACGCTGCCCTGATACCAGAATCCGCGCAAGACCATTAGTTTAGCACCCGGAGCGACGCTTGTGGTATCGCACGGATTGTTCGGAGTAAACTCAGAACTGATCACACTGGCCGTTCGCGTGCCATGACCTGACGCATCGGGGTCATCGTCGGTATTATTCGCATTATCGAGGTCGAAACCCCAGCCGTGGAAATCATCTATGTAGCCATTGCCGTCATCGTCGACGTTATTCTCGTCCGACTCATCGAGGTTTCCGTCGTCATTGAAATCCTCGCCAAGATTGTCCCAGATGTGTCCCTGAAATCCCGGCAAAAAATAATCACATCCCGAATCCTTGTGCGCCAATATGACACCGGATCCATCGGCGAAATCGCTCCACACTTCGGGAGCTCTCAGATTCTCGACTCCCCATCCGATTCCGTCCAACGTATTCTCATGCTTGGGGTCATGCAGAGCATAAACTACTTCAGGGAATTCCTGATCCAGTGTCCGGATCACATCGGGCGTCACATGCGCTCGTATCGCGTTCAGGATCCACAGCGGACGCAGGATTGAGACACGCCCTTCCGCCTTTTCGCTCTCCAGAAAGGCCATCACGTCCGAGCCCATGATCTTGAAACGATCTTTCAAGGCGTTCACCACATACGTGCGCCGCGAGTTCATGGGCAGGGTCAACGCGACAGGGTAGACATCCTCCATGGTGAGCCGCTGATCCAACATGAGAATCACGGGGATTGTTTTATCGGACGGAGTGGTCTTTAGTGCGTCATCCAGTCCATCGGTGTGAACCGCGGCAGCGGCAGGAGCGAAATGGAGGCTGACAACCGCCATGACGATGAGGGCGAAGTTAGGTAACCGTGCAGTCATGTTTGACTTTCCTTTCCGCCACAAATTGGCGAAGTGAACCAAATCAGTCGCGTATTTTCCGGAAGTTAACTATATTGGAGAAATGAAGCCGGAATCACAATTCACGCGCAGCACATGGGGGCTGTGGCCGGGTTGGCCCTACGTAATCATAGGACTCACCGTGGTCCTGCGGGTGGCACACATCTGGAATAGCCGCGGCAACCCGACCTTCTGGGCGCCCGCCATTGATCCGCTCTGGTACCACGAAGCCGGTCAACGCATCGCCAACGGCGATTGGGGTCCGTTTCCGCTCTTTCGCGCACCGGTCTACCCGACCCTGCTCGGAATCGTGTATTCTGTTTTTGGCCCGGACTTAACAGCTGCGCGAATGCTGAATGTGGTACTTCAGGCTTGCAATGCCTGGGCCGTTTGGCGAATCGGTTCAGCATATTTTTCCGCGCAAGCAGGCGTGCTGGCGGGGCTTTTGATGGCGCTGAACGGCATGTGCATATACTTCAGCTGTGAACTCGTGCCTGCTTGTGCAGAGATGCTTGTTGCAACAAGTGTTGCCTGGAGTTCACTCCGGTTGAAACGGGACAGTTCCGCAGCAACCCTAGCCATTTGCGGACTGGCATGGGGACTCGCCGCCATCACACGCCCCAATTTCATGTTGCTGTTTCCGCTTGTGCCAATTCTGCTCATTCGCGCGAACGCAATGAGGGCCGCTGTTCGAACAGTGGGAGTTTGGAGCTTAGCCGCCCTATTGCCGATTCTGCCGGTAACCTCGGCAAACTACCTGATGTCCAGGGAATTCGTCTTGATTGCTACCCAAGGCGGAGTCAATCTCTGGATTGGCAACAACCCAGATGCAACGGGTGCCTTAGCAGTCCTTCCCGGATATGGGAATACATGGCAGCTGGAAGACGCAGAATTCGAGGCGGAGCGCGAAACCGGTAAACCATTGGGACCCAGCGAGATTTCGGCACATTACCACCGAAAGGCGTTTGCGTTCATGCGTGAGAATCCCGCTCATGCAGCCAGACTCATGATACGCAAAACGGCCTTATTTGTCAATCGCTTCGAGATTTCCAACAATAAGCACATCACTTATTTTGCCAGCCTGAGTCCATGGCTGCCGTATTTGATTTATCTGAACTTCGGCGTACTCATTCCGCTTTCTGTCCTGGGAGTCTGGTATCGCCGCCGCGACAATTCTGCTTGGTGGCTGGCGCTTCTGGCGACGACCTATGCCGTAAGTGTGATACTCTACTTTGTTGCTGCACGGTTTCGCATGCCACTTGTGCCGTGGCTCTGCTTGCTTTCAGCACTTGGAATTGCTGGAACGCTAGACCTCATCCGAAGCGGTACTCCGCGGAACCAGTGGATCGCCGCTATAATCTTGATCATCACGACCGCCCTTGTCTACATGAATCCGTGGAAACTCAGCGAAGCGAATGTTAGCTGGGCGCGGTTCATGGAGGGAAATGCGTTCATGGCGCTGGGTCAGGTCGACTCAGCCCGTGTGCGGTTTCAGGAAACCGTACAGTCCGGCGAAACTCTGGACATGGCGCACCTGAATCTCGGAGTCATCGCCTATCGGGAAAACGACTTGCACACCGCCAAGCGAGAATACTTACTCTCACTTGAAGCCAATCCGAATCGTGCCGCGACTTTGAACAATCTTGGAACAGTTCTGGAGACGGAAGGAGACACAACAGGAGCTTTGGATGCCTACCAAAGAGCTCTGACCATTCGGCCACTCGACGGCGATGCTCGACATAATCTGGCAGGCCTGAACTTTCGAATCGGAGTGAGGTACTTGAAGTCAGACCACGACAGCCTTGCTATCCATTACTTGCGCCAATGCATCGATCATGAACCGAGTGCAGTTGCATATTATAATCTCGCCATTGCGCTGGGTCGAAGGGCAAAGCAAACTGAGGCAAGAGAAGCTATCCTTCGGGCCCTTGCGCTCGATCCTGAATTTCAGCCGGCGATTCGCCTTCGAGCAGAACTTGATCGAGCGGAGTCATCCACAGAAATTCGTTCTTCTGAATGACCAGTTTGTACGACCGGCGGTATGTGGTATACAGGGAGCCTCCTCGTGAGACAGTCATCGAGGCAGGCCTCACAAACTTGCCACCCGGAAAAAGCTGTACATAGAGCGAATCATCTGCTCGCAGGCAGAGCGAAAACGTATCTCGCCCCTCCAACTGAAATTGCTGTATCAGGTCAAACAGCATGAGCGGCGTCTCGGCAATGTACAGCTCGCGGGTTGCGGCTGTGGGCGCGAATTCGAGTGCAATCGACTGCGGCGAGAGGACAGTAGGCGAAACGAAATGGGCCGATTGGATTTTGCAGTGATCCGACGTCTCATCTGCTCTGGCCCAGAGCAGCACTAACAGACCGAGCAATTGAAGTATCATGGCGATGCGGCCAATTTTGCGCACTGCTGTCCCACGCCCAATTGCGGACTCGAAATCGAACGCAAGCAGAGGCGCTGCAAGAATCCACGGCGCACCCGCCGCAAGCACATCGTCTCCCGCATCGGTGAATATGGTACAACCAAGAATGGCAATAAAACCCGCGACGAACGCGGGTCTTCTTTTGAACGGCGCAAGCAATAGCGCAACGACCCACGGGCACCAGATCAATATGGAATTGGATCGCTGCCAGAATATGAATGGATTTTCAGCGCTCCAAAGCCGAATTGAAATCCAGATCGCCCATACACCGACAGAGACAAATGCAGCACGCTCCCAGTTTCGCCGCGCAGTCAAGTCAGCATGGTGCGCGGACCACATGGCAAACAGCAGCAGAAAGAGCAATCCGTGACCGACAATGGCATTCTTGTCCATGGCAAGCAGCACATGATAGCCGCGGGCCGCGAGCCACTCAAGCTCCGGCAAGCTCCAGTGCGCCGTCAGAATTGGATCGGCCATGTAACTCAGCCCGAGACCAAGTGCGCCTCCCGCGAGAAAGAGCGGCGTCACGTTGGGACTCCAGCGATATGCTGCGTAAATGAACAGCACACCAAACAAGATCGTGGCGCGAAACTCAAAGATCGGAGCAAGTCCTAACGCAAACCCGGCAAGCAGCCAAATCAGCGGGTGTGGACGGTTAGAGCTGAACAGTACCATGACCGAAGGGATCACCAGCAGAAATGCAATACTGAGAGGACCCGGAACCAGAGCACAGAATGTCAGCGGCACTAGCAGCCAGATTTGGGCGGCAATCCTCAGGCTGAGCAACAAGCTGAACGCAACGACCAGCAGCGCAATCGAAAGGCCGTAGCCACGTTCTCCCAACTGCAATAGCATGCCGCACAGCTTGACGGCCACAGGAGAATGGTAAACGTGGTCATCCGCCGGGCCACCGATTCGATTCACACGGACAGGTGCCTGCACCGCACTGTTATCAGCAATCACGTTCTTTGAGGTAAGCGCCGCGAATCTCACGTGCTGATCAAAGGCGGACCACGTGCCATGACTTGGCCACAAGCCCGCAGCCAGCAGGATTAGCACAGCCCAGCCGATCATGATGCGGCGATCCGTTTCTATCATGGCCTGTCCCCAGACAGTTTCCATACACAAGAAGGCCGCAGGAACATGCCTGCGGCCCTCTTGTGCATTGACAGCGGATTCACGCCCATTGCCCGTTCGCTGTGCAGGGATCAGTCAAACTCAATGATCGATTGCACAGAAGGCTGATTGAAAAATAGAATTTCATTGGCAATGACAACGGCGATCGGATTCTTCGGGCCAAGGAACGGAATATCAACAGGCGTTGTGTCCATGAATGAGAACGGGAAGGTAAACAGAGCCGAACGGAACCTCGCCTGAAGTGTGATGCGAAATCCTCCAAACTCATCACCAACAAAACTTCCCTCTTGCTTCTGGAAAACCACGGCTACCGGACGATTGTGATTGTGCGAAACCGGAATATAGGTGTAATCGACTTCGAGCGTGTCATCATCCTGCCAGCGGCCCTGAGATTCGGGCGTCGAGACAATGATCAGCCAGCGGCTGAAGTCCTGTTGGGTCTGGAGGAATTCACCGTAACAATTACGGGTCCGATTGTAGATGCGGCTGGCCGACAAAGCTGTACTGTCACCGTCAAGCAATTCCAGATGCGCTCTGGAAGGAGTCGATGTGTAGATATCGCAATCGACGAATTTGCGCTCATAGGCAAAGAAGCTGTAATCGACCTGCAAACTATCCGAGGCTGACCAGGAGCCACACCCCCCCGGCAGTGAGCAGAGCAGGACCGTTCTACCGCTCTCGAATCCATTGCCGGTGTACTCAGCATTGCAGCCACGGGTGAAATTGAAGACTCGAACAGCATTCAGGTACTGCCGATAGTTCTCCGGCGGAGCGACCGATACAGTTGTTTCAGTGGACGAAATGACATCACAGCCAACGTTGTCGCGCACCACGACCGTCTCGACCGATGCAGACTCATAATTGTACAGCGACTGGGAAAAGTCGAAGCCGCTCTGCGTTTGCACACGGCTGAAATAGTCAATTTCAGGCAATCTGGAGAATCGGCGATTTGTTCCCCACTGCAAGGAATCCCGACAAAGCGCGGAGTCTAGTTTCAAGTCGGGCAGGAACGGATCAGGCGTCGTCGCTCCCTTAAAATCTGGAGTTCCCTCAGAAGCCGTGTACCGACCCTTGGCACAGAAAGTGAACAGGTTGAAATAGCGGGCAAAGAACGCCCCGTTTGCATCACCCGATGCCACCGTTCCGCACCCATTCATGGCATGACCGCCATTAAAGACTCTGCGTCCTGAAATCATGACTTGTCCGCCCACGTCCATATACCGGGCAAGCACATCCTGTCTGTCCTCGACCGTTGCAAACCCGGGATCGGGGTTATCGTCGTTGATCACCCATACCCACTTGTAGCGGTGGATTTCACGATAGGCGACACGTGCGCCTGCCGGATTCGTATCACCAATCCTCACGAAGTCAACTGTCGAAGGATCCCAGGCCAGTGAATAGGGAATCAACTCCTGTAATCCCTGCAGGATTCGCAGCTCCTCTGCCGTATTAAACGCATCAGGGAGCACATCGTGATAGAACGCCATGATCCCCAAGTCGGATCGCGCTCCGTTACGGTCTCTTTCAACTTGAGACGGAGTTTTGTTTTCGTCAATGACCAGAAGCTGTTTCTCAAATGTCGGACGGATTGCCGTGAAGGTCAAAGTAGCCGGAAGTTCAGCCGGTGTGAGGCCGTCATCCCGTACTTGCAGGGTAAACTCGTAATCTCCGGTCTCAAGCGTATCGGGATTGTAACCCGCGTAGAAAATCACCGAGTTCAAATCGGTCCAATCGCTCCATCCACCCTCATACCCGACCACATGATTGCTGTCGTCCAGAATCGGGTGGCGAATCGTGTCACTCAGAGCATTACCGTCAAAATCTCGAACGCGCACGAGCACCCAGCGAAACTCGAGCGGAATGACGACCAGATCCTTATCGTCGGGGTCGGAACCTTGCCAGAGAATTTCGATTCCGGGATAGACAATGGTCGTGGTGTCACCCAGGAACAGAGTGTCGGGTATGTGCATTTCCCGCACGTACTCGGTATCCGCAAGGGCCCATTTCAGACGCGGCGCAAACGGAGCTTGATTCGTGCGGAAGAAAACACGTGCACGAACATCCTCGTTCTTAGACCGTGCTCCACGATTGTCGATGGCGCGAACAAAGAAGATATGATCGGTCGTGTCGCCGACCTGTGTCCCCAGATAGATCGTCTCCTGAGTACGAGTCGTATACACCCAGTCTTCCGGTCCTAAAGTGGCTACATAGGCCGCGAGCGTATTATTCTGATACGCCTCCCGCGCCGCTGTGGATGTGTCGTCGTGAAACTCATATCCGGAGATCAATCCGTCCGCATCATATCCTATCCAGTACACGATGGGTGCAAAACTGAATTCCGTACTATCCTGCGGAGTGTTCACAAAATTGACAGTCGGGGACTGATTGGCATCTTCACTGCCGGTCGTTCGATCACAACTTGACGTCGCAACCATCAATCCCGCAATTGCAAGCAACAGGCCCAATTTCGTTATCATAGCCTTCATGGTATTCTCCACGGGCATCAGTGCCCTGTAACTCTTCATGGGGATTTAGAACAACAACTGGTTAAACTTGTAGCCAAGGGAGAATCGGTGAATGTTGTCCAGGTACGAAATTCCGGTGAATGCGTAGTCAAGTGTCAAGCCAACTTTCTGCATGTTCACTCCGGCGCCGATGGTTGCGCCGTTTTGAAAGAACTTCCCGGTTGTACTGAAGAGCGGATACTCATAGAAGGGATTGCGGTCTTCAGCATCCTGGCCATCTTCAATGCGTCCCTGATAGTCCTGCCAGTTCCAGCGCTTCCAGCCATTGATTTTCTTGCCCACCCGGAGAAAGGCCGCGTTCTGGTATCCGTACTCGAGTCCGAGATTGTAGACTTCGATATTGTCATTTGGATGCGACCATGCCAGAGCGACAAGCAAGGCATGAGTCCCGACGGAATCAGAACCCGTCCAGTACTTCCGGTCATCGGAGTTAATTGCATATCCTGCCATGCCAAACGTGAAGTTCATGGGCAGCGGGAAAGGCCCATCCACAAAATCCATGTCGGGTCCGAAATTCGAGGTCATCATGGCGATTCTCACGCTCTTCCAGCCGGTTGCATAGTAGGTGCCTACATCCGCTGCCCAGCCCGTCGCCGACTTGTCCGCCAGAGATTCATTGATCACTTTCAGCGTGCCACCGACCGAGAACTTGTTGGTCAACATCTGACTGTAGCTGAGACCAACCGCCACATCGCCGGCCGTAAAGGTGCGCCCTGTACCATTCGGCCGTTCCGGTGTCGTTTCTTCCATGTCATCG
>CAZVXJ010000005.1:15597-33916 GCA_964631675.1 uncultured Alphaproteobacteria bacterium | reverse complement strand
TTCCGTACCGAATGTCTGCTTCCAGACCACCCCGCTCGCATCCGAGCTGAACGAGAGTTCGCACCCGCCTCCGCTCGTTATAGCACGCCCTAACCTGAGGCTCCACATCAGCTTGTCACCCGACTTCAAGGGTGCCTGGATGCTGATAGAGTCTCCCGGCACCAAATAGCTGTGCTGCTCAGCAAATGGCCGGACCTGCGCAGTTGCTGAGGCGAACGAAATCAACAGCAACAGCCCGAGGATTGTAACGCTCGTGAATTTCACAGCACCTTCGCCTCTTCGCGCAGTTTCTTGATGAGCAGTGGAATCGCGTCCACACCGTTGCCAATAACTTCACCGGGCTGACGCGGCGGACGGGGTTGAATCGAAATCACCTCAATCTCCGGAGTAACGTTCATAGCGGCGACTTCGTCGATTGGTTTCTTCTTGGCAGCCATGATACCTTTGAGCGAAGCATAGCGCGGCTCATTCAAACCCTTATTGCAGGTCACAAGGCATGGCAGTGAAGTTTCGACAATTTCCATACCCCCTTCAATCTCTCGCTCCAGCGTGAGCTTGCCTGCACTTTTTTCGACCTTCACGACCACAGACACCGAGGGAAGATCGAGCAGCTCCGCAACCATTAACCCTACACCGTGATGATCATGGTCAATTGCCTGCTTGCCGCAGAGAATCAGATCGTAGGCGAAGTTAACTTCTTTCACAGCGGCCGCCAGAACTTTTGCCGTAGCAAGTGCATCAAATGTGACACTGCCCTTCACATGGACGGCACGATCAACTCCCATCGCGAGGGCGTTGCGCAATACCTTCGGCACATCATCGCCGCCGAGGCTCACGGCAATGACCTCGCCGGAACCATCCGCGTCGCGCAGTTTGAGCGCTTCTTCGACGGCATATTCGTCATAGGGATTCAGAATCCAACTTACGCCGTCCAGCGCAACGGATTTTCCGTCAGATGCCGGTTTGATATTGGCTTCGCTGTCGGCCACAGCTTTGAGAAGTAACAGAATGTTCACGGGAAGATCAGGGAGTTGATAGTTGAAGCTCAGTGGGATCGCCGTTTCAGGCTTTCCCGATGTTCACGGCGGCGACTAAGGAAAAGGGGAATTCAAAGATTCCGCGAAGCTCAGCATAACTGGGATGACCAGGGCTTGAATCGAATAGAGATCGAGATCTCCGAGAGGAGATGAGCGTGACGACCCAACCCACTTCTGAATGAAGTCGCTATCGCGGCTAACCCTGTAATTTACCCATATCTGGCGTTAATTTCAACCAAATCTTCAGCCCGAAGACTGCAGAGGTTCGGCCTTGGGAAGTGCTGAAATCGTAACAATCACGAGGAAAAGCAGCGCCAGCAGGGTCGCCCCCACCAAAGATGCGAAACCAGTCCAGACCATCGCCAACGCCACATAGCCACCAAGTGCAAACAGGTGATACAACAGGGCTGCGTAGATCCCGAATCTGACCGCCAGAACCCCTGCCACCAAGCTCCATATTCCATAAGCAATTGCGCTAATGGTCGTCATCTGCTGCAGGTCATAGCCGCAAAAATACACGGAGGCAATCGCGCCGATGAAAATGGCCAGTGGCGAGCGAAACAACAACATCAACAGCGGAATCAGCCACAATCGGTACACTGCTTCATCCCACAGGATGCTCGAGATGAGCACTGATGGCAGCGCGACCGAAGGTGCCGGCGAGGATAGGGCGGATGCAATGAGACCGGATGCCTTACTGATAAGTCCGACAGGTCCGACCACCGGAACCGCTATCGATTCCAGTACTAACATTGCCGCCGCAGAAAGAAGTGCCCATCGGCCTGCCCGGTGCCACGCCTCGCCTTTTGACCTGACCAGCGGGAGAACCTGCGACAAACTTGCAACATTGGGCAAGCGGTCACGCCAAAGCGCCTCGCCTGTGGCAACGGTTAGTCCGACCAATATTCCAGTTTGCAGTGCGTCCACAACCGCACTAAGTCCAACTCGGGCCAGAAATCCTTGGTACGGGCTGTCTGTAGGCATCAACAACAACGCCTGTGGAAAAGTCAGTGCTCTGACGGCGATGGTTAGCACAAAAGTCCATCCACCCCAAATGGCTGCTGTGCCCATGGCAAGCGGCGTGCGGTGCTGCTGCACAGCAACAAAAACACCGAACAGTATCAGCACAAAACCGAGTACCCGCCGATCCAACGCCGACTTGGCAGGCGGAGCAATCAATGTGGCTGGGTGTCCAGGGTCAGGGTGAAACGAAAGCCCGCTTACAGCCGTGCCCGACAGAGCGAGCTCAACCTGGCCGCCGCGGCCAAAAGTGTCAGGCCAGGCAAACGTAAACCTCCAGTCATGTCGTTGTGGTTGTATGACAAGGGAGTCACCGACTATCTCAAGCCCGGCGGTAGGCACACCCAACTCTCCCGAAAGCTTGGCCAAAGCAAGATCAATCGCCTCACTCTGGGACAATCGTGCCGCCGCGTCATCATCAAACTGCTGTCGCTCTACCCGGTAGACCTGCCCGGTGGGCGAGATACCGATGGTCCAACTATCCGGGATGCCCGTACGAAAGAATCTGTGCAGATAGCCGACTGCAGGATTAATCGAGAATGCCCATTCATCGTTTCTTGCCTGCCAGATTCCCGCGCGCCGGAATTCTGCCGCGGCCACAGTCGTGTAGTTCTGGACCTCGGCCCCTTGATCAAGCAGGAAATCTTCAGCAATTTCGGTCGCCTCATCCGGCCTGATCCAGCCCAGGTCCCACGGGTTCAGCGTCTCTCCAATCCACCACAATGCCGCGATGAATACCAGCATCGGGATCAGCAGGCTGTGAAGCAGCGCGCGAATCCACGTGAGCAGAAAGTGATTCTTCAGCGATTCGACGGAGAACGCCTTTCGTGGCATTGTGGCCTCGCCGCCATTGCCCGGGCTGTCGGGTGAATCCGGAGCCGGACTTGCCGGACTCGGGGATTCATCCTCGGCGCGGTGGGGCCGTTCCTCATCGCTTCGGTTCACCCGATGAGCTCCACATCACCCTTGCCTTCGCGCAGGATCGTCGGATTGTCCGCGTCGGTCAAGTCGACGACTGTTGAGAGTTCAGCGAGCATGATGCCTGAATCCAGTATAACGCTGATCTCATGCCCCCATATACTATCGATGAGTTCAGGATCAGCAATTACCTCCCCGTCGCGATCAGTCACGCTTGTTGAAAGAATCGGTCGGCCGAACTCGGCCAGGAGGGAATGGCAAACCGGATGATCCGGCACACGAATTCCCACGGTCTTTTGCTTTGTCAAGAGCAATTTGGGGACTTCACGCGTAGCCGGAAGAATAAAAGTGTACGGTCCCGGCAAACATCGCTTCATGATCTTGTAGGCCGCAGTCTCAATTCGAGCATATTCACTGATATGCGAAAGGTCTGCGCACAAAAACGATAGCGCATGGAACTTGGAGTACCCCTTTAGACCCAGCGCCCTTTCCATGGCCTTCTTGCTCCCGATATCGCAGCCCAGCCCATAGGTCGTGTCCGTCGCATAAGCAATGAGCTGCTCATTTTCAAGGGCTTCAATCGCCCGTTTGATGTGACGGGCATTCGGGTTTTCCGGGTGTGTCTCGAGCATCATGGCCATGATTCATCCAAAATATAGGAATGGCAGGGAAATGCAACTCATGGGTGGAGCAAAATAAAATGAGGATTGAGGCACAAACCCAGTCATTTCAATAACTAAGCAAACGTTAAATCACTTTGGCGTGATTTCACCGAGGCACGAGTTCATGACCAACTTGAAAACAGACGCACAGAGGGTTGCAGGAATTCGATGAATATCTCAATCAGACTATTCGTGCATCAGGTGTTGACTCACGAAGTCCCGAGTTTGTGCACGTGTGGAATGTCAGGAGGTTTAGAATTCGCCACGAATCAATTCTCAAAAAGAAAAGCCCGGGACTTTTGTTCCGGGCTTTTCAGCTTTTTACCAGCGGAATGCGTGTCATCCGCCTTCGGGTCCACCGCCTCTCGCGTACGCAAATCTTCACACACTCAGGAAAGAATCTGGCTTGCATTTCGCGCAAGAACTCTCCCGAAATGGGAATCTGCGAGGAGTCAGGAAGAACCGAAATTTCGCCGCAAAGCGGACAAACGGCGGAGTTACCCCCAACCCAGAACCTAATCTCTTCCGAGAAGAAGATCTGGAGGCAGTGGAAGCAGCCGCAAACATAACTTGCCGCTGCCGCCTCTCGGTTGGCATAGGCATCACATTGAGCATAGTTAAACATTGCGCTGGTGTAGCCGGGGAACTTGGGCTTGTCGCTGCCCATGACGTCTCCTTTCCTCATTGATAGTGAAACATGAATTCCATGCTGGCGCTCGCGGAGCCGTTGTGCCCTCGCGAGCGATTCCGGCGGCAGGCGGAACGCACGGAAAATATGCCGCTGGTCAGCTGGGAGCCGTATGAGTAACGTGTGCTCCCTCAACCGCTGACGGGGTCGTGTTTTTCTGGTACGATTTGGGTCGACTCATGTTCGTAGCCCTGTGATCCTTTCATTGGGTTTGGAAATCCTTGCAACAAAAAAGCGGCCGCAGCCGCTATGACGAGTCGTCACATATACTGTGGCAAAAAATTACTTTTGCATAAACAGAGCGCTCCCTGCCGTCCAGCGGTGGCCGTTTTGTACGAGCAATCTGCTGAGTTGAATTCTGGTCGTGGTCGTCATGTCATTCAAAATTGAAAAAGCCTGTTTCTTATTACACTACTCCATGATTCCAAAAGTTCCCGTCAGTATCAGGAAATTGAGTCATCAAGTCAAACGAGCAATTGTGTCCAACAAAAAAGCCCGGAAAAACCCGGGCTTTGACTCGAATTCTTCGTAACTACTGGTGCGAATGCGCACCCGGCAAGTCGGCCACATCTTCAAAGAAATAATCCGTGGGGTCCACCGGAGTTCCGTTCACGCGTACTTCGTAGTGCAAATGACAGCCGGTTGCACGACCGGTCGAACCAACGGTGCCAATCATCTGTCCCTTGGTGACATATTGCCCCTGCCGCACATCAATCGAATGCAGATGCCCGTAGGCCGTCTGATATCCGAAGCCGTGGTCAACCACGATAAACTTGCCGTAGCTGTAGTAATGTCCTGTGTAGACTACCTGCCCTTCGGCAGTGACTTTTACCGGAGTTCCGCGTTCCTGGCTGATGTCCACACCGCTGTGAGTATCAAGCTGCTTGGTAAACGGATCCCGTCTCAGTCCATACCCCGAAGAAATATAGCCACCGTCCAGCGGCCGGATAGTCGGTGTGTGATCGATGATCTCAGCATTCTCGGTCAACTTGGAGTGGATTTCCTCAAAGCTTGACTTCTGAATCTGCATTTCCCGCTCCAGTCGATCCATGGACCAAAAGGCATTCGAGAGCGGTGGCGAAAGCGTGTCCGGGGAAGCCACAGTTCCACCAACTCCAACCTCACGCACGTCGGCGTCCACCAACGGCAGATCGGCCATCATTCGTAACAATTTGTCGGTTTCCCCAAGCGTCGTCATCTGCTCGTTTACGCCTGACAACCGATTTTCCAATGTCGTCAGGTGGCTCCGAAGCGACTCATTCTCCTGCTTCAAGGTCAGATTCTCACGGGAGTTAGTCACGAAACTGAAGAGGAAGCCCGCTACAACATTAGTGGCCAAAAACAGGATGGCGAGGGACAAGAGGAGAACCCGGACTTTTCTCCGGGTAAGCGTCAGCTCGACCTTCTTGGTAAGGTCATGCGACAAGTAGATGAGCTTGAATTTGCGGTTAGGCACTAATCGATAATTATCAAATGGTTAAGATGACAGTCGGGTCGCAATCTGCATCAATCCGATGCCGGCATCTGTCCAAAATCGTTCCCATGGCAACCACATTATCCACAATTCATGCACAATCCATAGCAGTTGACATGTGGGTTGCTACTATATGTAGTACGAAAGGCTGAAGTTAAGGAATAATGAGGGCTTTGTCAAGACCTTTCTCTGCAAATTTAGCAAGCCGCGTGCCTGAGCGCTGAATACCCTGCACTCGAGGTGTTAGTCGTCGCTCATGCAGCAGTTGCCCGACCCGCAGCCACCCTGTTCCCGCATGCAGCTCATCTGGGGTAGCTCCCCACCCCCGGCTGTCATCGCGCTGAAACTTGAAAACTGCTTGCTGAATCTCTCCGCAGCGCAGTGCGGGCAGACGGCGGGTGGAACATCATCATCCCGTGTTAGCGCCAGCACTTCAGTGACGCGCTTGCAAGACTCGCATTTGTACTCAAAGAGTGGCATAAAATATCTCCTCTCAGGCCGATAGATTTGTTGGCAGGACGATTACCTCCGACTTCACGGACAAAGTAATCAGACAATTCGCATGAGCCTTTGAAAACAGCAGCTGAAATTGCTCATCCGGAACGGTTCCGGCAAATCGCACCTCTGGCTTCAGCGTGACGCGCGTCACCCTGTTTCTGCGGTCAACAAACTCAACCAGTGCCTCCGGCTCATCCTGATACTCGGTTACAACCAGTTGGGCTTTGCTTGCGACGGCCAAAAAAGTGAGCATCATACAGCACCCCACCGAAGCGGCAAGCAATTCTTCGGGGTTGGTCGGCATGGCGTCAGAAGATTTCGATTGAGCGATATTCGCGCTCGCGACCGACTGACCGCGTGGAAAGCGGACCTGATGAACACGAGAGAAATTTTCGTAGTCCTTCGTTTCTCCGACCCACGAGATCTTGCAATAATGTGTTGAGGAATCGTTCATGATTTCTGCGGTTGATCTGCGGATTTGCATTAAGGACGAAGCGTAAGATCCACGGCGACACTCTCCTGACTTGCAATCGCAAAGGTCGTATCAGCCCTCAATGTGCCTTGGAACGCGAGCACCCGGACACGATTCAATACCGCTTGGCCATCGACCTGATTCGCCTGATCGCGTATCTCAATCGTCTGTCCCGCAGCCAGATCGAAGCGGTAAGATCCGTCACTCGCACTAAAAGCCATGGGCCACTGCTGACGAAGCCGGCTTTCGTTTGTCGTATTCAACAGGAATGTCCTTCGGTTCACATACGAACCGGCGCGCAGGACATACTCGTAGAGTCCGTTCGGGAAACCGGGCAAGTCGGCATGGAAGGTATAATCTCCTGCGGGCAGAGACGCATGTCTCAGAGTGTCGCTATCCTCATAGCCAACATATTGCACCGTAAGCAATGCCTGCGCGGCCACTTCCAAACCAAAATTTATCGTCACACTGTCTTCCACAGGGTCGGGATAGGCGGCCGAGAGATACCACTGCGGAATAACCGGAATTCCCTCACACTGATTACAGTTGAAACTGACGTCCTGTTCACTCGGACCGGGCGGCAGCGTTATCGGGTTGGATTGGTAGAGTATTTCGTTGTCGGTGCAAAATATACGCAGGTAGAAAATGTTTGGATCGAGCACTTCGCCTATCGTCACAAAATTTCGCGTCGTCGCAAATAGACCGGGCGCACCAAGCGCGTTTCCGTTGATAGGAAAACTGGTATAATTCACGGTTCTCGCCGGCCCATCATCACAATTGGGCGGATCGCTGCAGAGTGGAGGCTGCGGATCATCTGCATCCGGCCCGTTCGCATCATTGTCCCAATAGATCTGAACAAGAATACCGTCGGACAGTGGGAAATCCCCCCCGCACTCAGTCACCAGCATCTGCGTTGTATTGATGAACGATACCGAGCTTCCAACCAGAGGCGCTGCGTTGGCACCCGGTCCATCCAGATCGTAGATGATATGCACCGTGGCATTGGCGATAGGCGCGCCGTTCGCATCATGGGCGCTTCCCGTTATCCGCGCAACACCCGGTGCAAGTTCACCCGGGTTGTTGCCTCCATTATTGTTGTCATCCTGCTCCTCATCCTTACACCCGGACATAACGGTCAGGGAAAGCAATGCCAGCAGCAGCCAGTAACCAATCAACTTATTCATGCGAATTGATGTGCGATTCAGTGCGGTTTCGGAAAATCCTACCGATTCACGAGTCTAATAATGTTGATTTCAGGTGGCGCGCCAATACGCATGGGTGGTCCCCAATAGCCAAGACCGCACGTTGTGATGACGGTGCCAAATCCCGTGTCGTAAAGGCCGTGAATGAATTTGAACGAGAGTTGCACAAGATAGCGAAACGGCCAAACTTGTCCGCCATGTGTATGGCCGCAAATGACCAAATCCGCTCCCGCCTGATTTGCCCGGATGACTTCGTCTGTCTGAGGAGTATGATTCAGCAGAATGACCGGTTTGTCCTTGGCGATGCCGCCAACAAGCTCGGAAACATCGGGCCGGGGCAGACCCATACCGCGAGCAGTTCGATCGACGATGCCCGCAATCACGAGACCTCCGGGCAGCTCGACATGTTCATTGTTAAGCAATCGGATTTCACTCTTTCGCAGCAGATCAAGGGCGGGGTTGATGCCGATGTAGTACTCGTGATTACCGGTCGTGCCAAAAACTCCGAGCGGCGCATCGAGTTTTTGAAACACCGGTATCAAGCCTTGCAGGAGATGCGGCGGCGCGTCAATAATGTCACCCGGAATCAGAATCAAATCCGGTTTCTGAGCCTGCACTTGCGCGACCATGCGGCCGAGCTGCCGCTCTCCGACTAGTACTCCTGCGTGAGTATCGGCAATGTGCGCAATCCTAAGCGCGGCAATTTCGGGCGTGACACCCTTCGCACGAACGGTGTACTCGTTAATGACCGCCGGTGCGCAGGCCCGCCAGATTCCGTATCCTCCGAGTAACAACGCGAGAGCAATCGCTCCAAACCCTGTCATTCGGCTGATCCAAGTTTGTTGCTCGAACGGAAAGCCCTGCCAGACTCCGGTGAGAAGCAGCAATAGATGAATCACAAACACGAGCAGTCCGATCCAGAGAAACTGCAGCATCAGCCCCAGCCAGACGCTCGCCAGCCAATTTCCGGCCACAATGAGCGGCTTGGGCAGCGGTGAAAACTCCATCCACCGCACGACCATGTAGGACACAGCAAGAAATGCGGCGACCCCGCGCAAGGTCCAAAGCCACGCCGGCGATGTAATCGAAAAGGCAGCAACGAATCGGGAATACAGAAACCAGTGAATCAGTCCCGAAATAGTCAGTACGACAGCAAGAAATATTGGCACGTAATGAGTTGGATATGTGAATCTGATTCCCCACAAAACTTGTTTTGGGGGGAACACAAGGGGGGTTGCTTACTTCAAAAGCATGATCTTCTGCGTCAGCGAACCCGTACGGGTTTCGAGCCGAACAAAATAAATTCCCGTTGCAAAATCATGCGCCTCCCAGAACATGGTCATTGGCCCGGCGGTCCGCGGCTCGTTCACAAGCTCCGTCACTTGTCTTCCGAGCACATCGTAAATTGCAAGCCGTGCTTCTCCGGCCTGCGCGAGGTCAATTTCAAAACGAATCTCATCGTTGAACGGATTCGGCGATGCGTCCATCGTCGTCGTGCTGACGATGGCAGGGCGGGAATCGTCAGACGAGAGAAAGAAATCGGCCAACGTTTCGCGCGAAAACGGAGAAATGTATCCGGCCGAGTTGGAACGCGCTATGCTGAATCCATACTCAGTTCCATGTTGGCCCCAATAAAATAGTCCAAAACGTAGAGTATCGAGCGCCAGTATGGAATCAAAGTCTGCCGCGCCCTGTTCACGGATTGCAAGATAGAATGCGCCACCCTCCGGAAGCGACACGGAATCTGCTATCGTGAACAACAGGCCGCCATCCACTCCCTCAATCGCAGGTGAGCCCGGTCTTGAGGGCGCTCTAAGAACATCAATCAAACCGCCCATGGTGACAGCGGCGACTTTGCGGGCATACGAAGGCGTTGTGAACTGCGTCAAATCGTTCGCACTATGCTGATAGGCCAAATCTTCGTTGCGCTCGATCACGCGCAGCGCCGCAAATCCCGCTTCGGAAAAACTGATGTGATCACTGCCGCGGCCGGGTCGATCCGTGGCAGGGAATATCACCATCTCAAAGTCCGGAACATAGTCATCGGTTATCCAGCGAAAGCTGCGCTGCCAATTTCTCGAAACACTTGCTGTGCCACCCTGTGACGCCAGTCCCTGCGCATAGAGACGGCACGAAATCGAATCCACCGCGCCCGTATTGGTTGTAATGTGACTGATCATGTCCATCGCAATCATCGCATCCACTCGAACATTCATGTCCGCCAGATGCGTCGCGTACGCTTCACTGCCCCACAGCCCTTGCTCCTCGCCGGTAAACCAGATGACTTCGAGATCATTCTCTATCGTGTCAGGCAAGACACGCAGCAACTCGAGGAGAGCGGCGCACGAACTTGCGTTGTCATCGGCTCCCGGAGCGCGGCCGAGGTCGCTGCCATTCACCGTCCGGGAGTCCAGATGGCCGCCGATGATGTAGCGCGCACGATCCTGCACAGCGTTTCCGGGAACACGGCAGATCAGAATATGCCGCGTGACATTTTGTCCTTGCCAGAATTGCACCCACGGATAATGCTCGAACGAATATCGGTCAAGCCGGTCATAAGAGCGCGCCTTTGCCTCAACCCAGCGAATTGCCGCACCGATGCCCACAGTATCGCTTGTCGTGTCGCTATAAGTATGGCGCGTATAGAAGGAGTCCAGCCGCCCAATGTACGAGTGAATCGAGTCGGCGTTGATCTGATTGACGGTGGCAAGAATCTGCGGGTGTGGCGCCCGCGGAGCAGGCTGGGCGAATAGCGCTGCACACGTGCAGAGCAGTGTTATGGCAATTCTCATCTGGACTCCGGTATGTATGGAGTAGTCCCGCTCACATGAGTAAAGTCATGGGCTCTTCCATCGCCTCGCATAGAAAGCGCAGGAAGCGCGCAGCATCGGCACCGTCAATCAATCGATGATCATAGGACAGCGCGAGCGGCAGGATCAGCCGCGGTTCGAACTGATCGTTTCGCCAGACCGGCTCCATGCTCGCACGGCTCATTCCCAGAATGGCAACCTCGGGTCCGTTCACGATCGGCGTGAATCCCGATCCGCCGATGCCGCCAAGATTGGAAATCGAAAAACAACCACCCTGCAACTGATCGGGAGCAAGTTTGCCCGCCCTCGCGAGCTCGGAAAGACGCACAAGATCGGCCGAAAGTTCAACAATGCCCCGCTTATTGCAGTCACGAATCACCGGAACGAGCAAACCTCTATCCGTGTCCACGGCGACACCTATATGCACGTACTTCTTGTAGATGACCGAAGCACCGGCGTAATCCACACTCGCATTAAACTGGGGAAATTTCTCGAGCGCAATCGCACAAAGCTTGACGGCAATCGCTGTCATCGTAAGCTTCCCTCCGCCGGCCTCAGCCTTCGGTGCGAGTTTCTTGCGCAGCGCATCGAGATCGGTGATATCAACTCTGTCAAACTGCGTGACCTGCGGCGTGGTTGACCAAGTCTGTGAGAGATGCTCTGCCGTCATCTTTCGCACGGTGCTCATCGGCTTGCGTTCAATAGTGCCCCACTGCGAGAAATCCGGCAGCTTCAGGGGCGCAGCCGCTGCAGGTGTGCCGCCGCCGACTCGCGTCGCCAAGTCAGTAACCGTGATGCGTCCCCCGTCACCCGTCCCCTGCATGGACGAAAGGTCCACTCCGGCCTCACGTGCAATTCTCTTCACACCGGGTGCGGCATGAGCGCTTCCGCCGTTCGTGGGCGGGACGACGCGCTTCTCCGCTTTTGCCGTGGCCGCTCCTTCCTTTTGTGTCGGCGATGCAACCGGCTCGTCCTGCTTTACCATGGGTGCAGTCTTGGGGCTTTTGAGATCCGCTTTGGCTGGCACGCTAACTTCGCTCTCGAGCGAAAGAATCACCGTGCCAACGTCCGCCGAATCCCCTTCAGCGAAATGCAGTTTAACGACACGGCCCGCCGCCGGAGTAGGCACTTCCACAACCGCCTTTCCGGTTTCTATCTCCATCACGGGCTGCTCGCTTGAAACAACATCGCCGACTCGCACCAACCACTTGACGATGTCGCCCTTCTCAATATTCTCCCCGAGTTCGGGGAGCGTCACGTCTATATTCATCTGCACTCCAGGAAACTAATTTTTGCAATCGCACCACGAGCCTTGTAACAAGCCCGTTTATGCGCATGTTCACGAATAGCAAGATAACTTATTCTGCTCTGAATTGCAAGCCCTGAACAACTTCTTGCTCATGCTCGAGCAGCCATTTTTTACGCCACAACTGACCCCCGTATCCTCCAACTCCGCTTGAAGCTACGACCCGGTGATAAGGCACTACCAATGAGAGCACGCCGTGTGAGCAGGCCGTTCCGACCGCTCTGGCGGCTCGTGGGTGGCCGACAATGGCGGCTATCTCTCCGTAACTGCGAGTTTCACCATATGGAATTCGCATAATTTGTTTGTACACGCGCCGCTGAAACTCGCTGCCTTCTATCTGAACAGGAATCGTGAACCGTTTCAACTTGCCGGAAAAATAAGCCGCAAGCTGTCTCCTTGATTCCTTCAAGAGCGGCGTTAGTTTGTGCACCGCCTCATACTCCAGATACTCCGCCTCGAATTCCATTTGCAAAATGCGATGGCGATTAGCAAGCATGTACAGCTCTCCGATGGGAGTGACTGATTTGGACCAGTACAGCTCCGGAATCTTTCGAACTGCGTTTCGGCTTGTGAGTTTCAGCGCTTGTCCTTCGCCAGAGTCTGCCACAGGTAAAATGTGGCATGACCGCGAAACGGCTTCCACGCTTCGCTGATCTCTGCCACTTCCGGCATGCTGGCCTGTCGACCAAGTCTGTATTCACGTCCAACGGCGTTGCGCAGACCGATATCCTCGAGCGGTAATGCGTCGGTATCTCCGAACACACGCATCATGGCATACTCGCATGTCCACGGCCCTACACCGCGCAGACCCAACAATTTCTTTCGCACCTCTTGCTTGGTTGAAGCAAGCAGAGAGTTCTCATCCAAATCTCCCGCAACGGTCATTTCGGCAATATCCAGGAGGTATTTTGCTTTTGACAGTGAGAATCCCGCTCCGCGCAGCCGGGCAGGGGAGAGTGATAGAAACTGAGCAGGAGATGGAAAACCCTCATAAATCTGATCGCGATAGGTCAGCTGCGTGCCTGCAAGTTTCGTCAACCGCGAGCGCACGGCGAACGCCGCGTAAATCGAAATCTGCTGCCCGATGATGCTCCATGCCAAGCATTCCCACAAACTGACAATGCCCACAACACGCAGGCCGCGAAAATGTTTTCGCACGCGATTGAGCACATCGTCATCCGCACGATGCTTGTAAAAACACGAAAGATTATCGCACGAGCCAAACGTGCGCCGCACGAAGCGCTCGACGAGTTTCCACTTTGCGATGCTTGTTCTGCCGCTCAGAATCTTCGCTTCGATTTGCTGCGGATGCGGGGACGAGAGCGAAACGAGAAAATGTTCTTTAGAATCCGCGAGCACATGGAAGTACACGCCATCAACAACCGCATTCATGCGATCATTTTCAAAGCGTCCGATATAGTGCAGCGTTGCCGAAAAATTCAGCGGCGCGGCAAACGTGTAACTGCGTTGCGAGTCATGACGATCCATTTTGCTTTTAACCTATCGTGTTTCGAAGACTTAGCGGAATCAAGTGCTTTTCTTGACAACTTTAATCAAAAGCCTTGACTTTTGCTTTCTTTTTTTGTTTAATATAGATGCGCCCACACAGAAAGTCAAGGCTTTTCAACTAAACAGGGAAAAGGGCGAAATCATGAAAACTTTTATTTGTCTGACAATGCTGGTAGTCACAAACAGTCTGATGTTCGCGCAGTGCTCGGAAACGCAGTCGTGGTACGACAAGAATTGCAGCACAGACACGAATTGCCCGCCCGCGAGCGGTTGTTCGCAGTATACGTTTGTGCCTGCCTGCACAGGAAATTACACGATGGACGCATGGACGACATGTGAAGTCGGGAATTGCGGACATTGTATGTCCTGTTTTCTGGTCTACAATGCCGTTGGTACATTGCTGGGAAGCTGCACGTCAAGCGGTTGCACAGCGGATTGCGACAATACTTGCGGGACGGTAAGCCTTACATCCGGGGCGACTTACCGAATCTATGTGTGTTTGAGCAAATGTCCGAGTGAGGCTGATTGCGAAGGTTGCGTTGATAATGATTGCGCAGCGTGGGGTTGCTTGCGGTTAGGCCAGACAGCAACTTGTTACTAGGTGTGGCATGGTTGATGGCAATCGCGCTCGGAATAGCAAGCCTGGCCATTACATCAAGCGGGAGTGTGATACGTGTGCCTCAGGATGCGGAGACCATCCAAGCCGGGCTGAACGTACTCGATGTTGGTGACACCGTCTTAGTGTCGAGCGGGACGTACGCCGAGGCGTTGACAGCGCCTCGGCTGATGTTTACGTTAATGGGAGATGTCGGACCTGATTCCATTCCGAGTCTGCGCCCGATTGTTGATCTCGCGCAGGTTCCGGGATCGGACACGTTGTATTGTATGCTCCAGCAGACCGAGTCACGATGCACGATTGAGGACATGGTTTTTCGTCATGGCCAAATGGGAATCAGAAGTCGAACCGACAGGGTTACGCTGAAGCGTTGTTTACTCGACTCATCCCGATGGGGTTTCTACCATACGCTTGTAGGCCTCGATAGTGCTGAGTTTCGGTTCTCTGACTGTACGTTTCAGGATCACTCCATGATCGGTGTACATGTCATAGACTATCCGGTTATCGCGTTCAACTGCTATTTCCCCTCCGGTACAGGCTCCAGTCTTTGTAATGTCGGCCCGGGGTCTCGCATCTCAAATTGCCGCTTTGGTGCGAATCCGAACGGAAATTCGCTCGTAATAGTCGGCAACAACATCGTAGTGACCTTCTGCGAGTTCGGACCTACGACAACTCCATCGGTGTTTCTTTTGAGACTGGCGCAAACTCGCGCGAATGTCGTCGTGCGACAGAATACATTTTCCAACAATATCGCAAGTGTAGCGGTCTTAAAAGCTATGGCGAGCGACACTAACGCCTTCCTCATCGAGCAAAACCTCCTTGTGGCAAATCGCGTAGTGACAGATTCGGGCACGGGCGGTATGTGGGTGAACCCGGATCGGCCGGACTACCATGAACACTGGGGTGGGGTCATACGCGAAAATCATTTCGTTAACTGCTTTGGCCGGGGGGGTGCCGCTAATTCATTACTGATCGACCAGGATGTCACACTTCAGAATAATCAGTTCATTGAAAGCGAATTCGACGCTCTCGAGTTGCCTGTCGTTCGAGTGCGCCTTGGTGACCACGTTGTTGGGTTAGGCAATCGCTTTGTCGGAACTGACTATGCCTTGGCCGCAGAGGCCTCGCTCGTGCGGGCTGACTCAAATTTTTGGGGCCACTCCTCCGGCCCCTACCACGAGACACTGAATCCCACGGGTCTTGGCGACACAATCACCGGCAATGTAGACTTTGATCCGTGGCTGACGGATACTACTAACAGCACAGGGGATGCAAGAAATTTCACACCGAAAGAATATTCGCTGTCGGTGTTTCCCAATCCGTTTAACTCTGTAACGCGCATCACCTTCTCTGCGCCAACAGGAGACTATCGTATTGAATTATTCAATGCGCTCGGCCAATACGTGCAAGAAGTTTGGAGCGGCGAGGTAAGCGGTATGCAGGATGTTTCGTTCAACGGCACTGAACTTTCCACCGGAGTGTATTTCGTTCGCGCCCTGGAAGTCAATGGTCGCAAAACCAGAGCTTTGGAGAAGATTGTACTGCTGAAGTAGGCGCGGGTCTCTGTACCCGCCCACCTAATACTATAGTTGCACAAAAGCCCGGACAATTTCTGTCCGGGCCTTTGCATGGAAATTATGCCTAATCTCACTTCGGTTCAACGGCCACGTAGGTGCGGTTGCCGTCGCGAATGATCCGGTAGAGAATTGTCTTCTTCGTGTCCTTCAAACTGCTGACGATATCCCGATAGTCGCCGATGCCGCTGACTTCCCGGCGATCAAGTTCGATGATCACATCGCGCTCCTGAAGGTGATCCGCCGCAGGTCCATCGGGGTCGACATCGGTCACGACGACGCCGTATGCTTCGTCGAGTTCCAGTGCGCGGGCAAGCGTCTCGCTAATCGACTCAACCTTGACTCCGAGAAACGCCTGCGGACTTTCTTCCGGCTCCGAGCCCGGCCGGCCGCCGCGACCCTGGCCACCAAGCAGCGACGCAAGTTCTTTGCGGTCACCCAGAGTGAACTCCAGCTTCTTGGACTGACCATCGCGGTAGACCTCTGCAGAGACATGGCTGCCGGGAGGATTGTCAGCCACAAGCATACGGAACTGGTCCACGTCGGAGACTTCATGCCCCTGAAACTTTGTAATGATATCTCCATCCTTCATTCCGCCTTCGGCAGCAGGCTTGCCCGGCTCCACCATATCTACAAAAACGCCGCTTCCATCTTCCACATAACCGGAGGCCTTTTTCAGAGCAGTGGTAAGTTCACGGGGACGGATGCCCAGGTAGCCTCGCGCAACAGATCCTGTTTCGCGCAATTGCTTCACCACCTTCATGGCCATGTTGATCGGAATGGCGAATCCGATGCCTTGACCCGAAGGATTAATCGCAGTATTCACACCGATGACCTCACCGTGAATGTTACAGAGTGGTCCGCCGGAGTTTCCAAAATTGATTGATGCATCGGTCTGAATAAAGTCCTGATACGACGGTCCACCGCCCTGAATCGCAAGATTCGTACGTCCACGCGCCGAGATGATTCCTACGGTCAGTGTCCACTCCAAGCCCAGCGGATTTCCCATTGCAATTGCCCACTCACCCACCTTGATGTTGTCCGAGTTGCCAATCAGCGCGACTTCATTCGCATCGAAGGAATGCGCCACTTTGATCACCGCCACATCTGTGTCAGGATCCTTGCCCACGATTTCGGCATCGTATTCTTTGCCATTCTGCGTCTTCACAGTCACCTTGTCGGCATCTTCGACCACATGATTGTTAGTTAGAATGTAGCCGTCACGACTGATAATCATGCCTGACCCGGTTGCCGGTGCGTGATATTCGCGGCGCCTTGGTGTTTGTCCGCGATCACGATCACCATTCGGATTCGGATTGAACCAGTCCCAGAACGGTGACTCGCGGAAGAAATCATGCACATCGCCGGTTGAAGCGACTTTGCGGTCCGAGGTGATGTTTACGACCGTGGGTGCCACGCGCTCAGATACCGCGACGAACGGGGATTCCCCGGTCTCATTAACGGCGCCCGCGAGTGCGGCGTAGCTCGTGTTAACAGGAGGAGCGACAGCCTGTGCCTGACTTTCTGCAGTCCAATCCATGCGGGCGGTGAGCAGTACCCCGCCTACAACTCCAGCCAGCACCAGGCCGACTGTCAGCAAAACATTTCGTGTACGATGCGTGTTAGACATAGTTTATTTCATCAGTTTGGAGAATTCCATTCAGCAAGTCCGGCAATTTTCGCACCGGCGGTTGCGACTACCTGCTCTAACCGAATCACTTGAACGGAGGTTCCCGACTCATCGAATTGCAACAATAGCATACAAAACGCTGAAACCTCTGACCAACGTACTCGTATAGACGAGTGCAGTTGATGCGAGGTTTCAGCGTCTCAGCGTATATGAAGTTCAGCGGCTACTCGGTAGGCCGCGCCTTTCCCGATCGAGGAGGGTTGGAGATGCTGAAGAAGGCGTCACTCAAGTCTTCCATCACCGTGCCGCTCATCGTCACCGCGAGCAGCTTGATCTTGCATTGGGCGGCGGCCTTGGTCTTCACGGTCCATTCATACGAATAGGTGTGAGCATTGATACCAGTCGCGAGTGTGATATAAGACTTGCCCCCATCAGTGGAAAGCAACAGGTCGAATTGCTTGACCGGCAACGGGCAAGCCCATTCGATCATGTACTTCGCGTTCCTTGCGATGCTCTCGCCCCCATTGGGCCTCGAGAGTCTGAGAACCGGCTGCGGTGCATCGATCGGGCGATCATGCTGGGGATCAGGTATGACTTCCGGTGCATTGGGTGCCGGTATCTCTCCCGGAGCCACCTGCTCATCTCTCGGCTCGGCGCCGCGATCCGGCTCGTGCATGATCGGCTGGTCTTTCGACGGCTCAGCAATGACCGTTTCATCACGCGGCTTGGCACCGCGATCCGGCTCATGCATGATCGGCTGATCCTGCTTCGGTTCTGCCATGACCGACTTGTCATCAGAGAGTGCCTTCTTATCGGGTTCGCGAGTGATCTTTGCATTGCGATCAGGTTTTGGTCTAAGCGATTCTTGCGGAGGTTTGACGTCCTTCACATCTTTCGGATCAA
>CAZVXJ010000005.1:0-15497 GCA_964631675.1 uncultured Alphaproteobacteria bacterium | reverse complement strand
TTTGGTCTAAGCGATTCTTGCGGAGGTTTGACGTCCTTCACATCTTTCGGATCAATGGGTGCGCCGCGATCCGGCTCATGCATAATCGGCTGATCTTTCGATGGTTCAGCTATGACCGTTTCATCTCTCGGCTTGGCACCGCGATCGGGCTCATGCATAATCGGCTGATCTTTCGACGGGTCAGCTATGACCGACTTGTCATCGGTGAGTGCCTTTTTGTCGGGTTCGCGAGTGATCTTCGCATTGCGATCAGGTTTTGGTCTAAGCGATTCTTGCGGAGGTTTGACGTCCTTCACATCTTTCGGATCAATGGGTGCGCCGCGATCCGGCTCATGCATAATCGGCTGATCCTGCTTCGGTTCCGCGATAACCGTTTCATCACGCGGCTTGTCACCGCGATCCGGCGGATGCATGATCGGCATATCTTCATTCGGAGCAGGAACGGCTTCCGGCGCTTTCACGCCACGTTGCTCTCTGTCTCCGGAACTCTCTGCCCCCGGCTCATTCGGAATGTCGCGGCGAGCTTCGATGATCAGGAAAGACTCATCACTGACGTCTTCCATGGTCTTTCCCTTTTCCCCGGCAACAACTACTTTTACAAGGCAGTCTTGCGCATGTCCCTGGGACACTTTCCAGTCAACACTTCTCGCCTTCTCGGAGAGATTCTTCGCCAGAGATGTCCATTTTACTCCACCGTCTACGGACAACATCACGCTGAAACTGGTGGCCGGAACCGTGCAATCCCATTCAATACGCGCACTCTGGCCCCATGAATAAACTTCGCCACCATTCGGATTAATCACCCGAACTCCCGGTACAGGTACGATGACATCCAGTGGATCCCGTTGCTTGTCCTTAATCTCCCCCTCTCTAACGGATTCGTCACCTGCTGGGTCAGTAATCAAGATTGCTTCCGGCGCGCTCCCTTCCATGCCTTCCTGAACCTCAGTGCCGTCAGCCAGACGTCGCAGAAGTGACACGCTAAAAGTCTGGGAGATGCCTTCCCATGAGGGGTTCCGCCTGTTGGTCGGAATAGCTTTGACCTTAATCCGGTAGCTGCCGGCCGGTGCGCTTACCCGCCAGGCGTACATCGTGCAGTCAACTAAGGACTGCGAGCCAATCTGTGTCCAAGTGCCGGCAACTCCTGAGAGAAACAGGTCGTAACGATACGGATTGGTTATCGAACTATCCTCCCAGGCAATCGTCATCCAGGAGCCGTTAATGAAGGACTGACCTTGCCGGGGGGAGTACACTCCAATTGCCGGTAGCGCATGGGCGGCGAGCGCGCCTGCCAGCATCAGAGCTGCGATTATTAGGAGTCGAGGTTTCGGTCGCATGGCATAGTTCCCTTGTAGTTGGAAAAAATGGGATTTCTTGAGAGGTAAATTGCGGCAGCCCGGCGTTTCTTACTTTTTGATCAGGCGACACATTTTTGCGGGGAGCAGGGTCAGCCTTCCATCCCGCTTGCTCAGGGCCTTCTCGTCCTTACGCACTAATGTCCCGATACGCTGGTGGTGCTTGGCTCCCCGGCGTCTGATGCCCACCCCGAAACCACCCTCCGCTGATACAGGTCATGAGCTTTAATGTATCTATCCCGTCTAAGAAGAGCGCCGCAGAAGCACTTTCCCGCGGCGCCGAGAATTACTCTCCTGCCACTTGGCTACTTCATCAACACCATTTTGCGAGTCAGCACGCCTTCAGAAGTCTGGAGGCGATAGATATAGATGCCGCTGGCAAGTCCACGGCCATGAAACGGAGCCTTGTAGTGGCCGGGTGACTGCGATTCATCCACTAGAATAGATACTTCGCGGCCCAGAAGATCAAACACGCTCAGCCTGACTTCGCCCGCTTTCGTGATGCCATACAGGATTTCTGTACTCGGATTAAACGGGTTTGGATAGTTCTGATCGAGAAAATACTCAGTCGGAATGCCGTTGCCAATGTTCACGGCTCCAAGATGCTGGACCACCATTGGAAAATCCGTATAAATACAGGTATCATTGGCGGAGTCCAGCACTCGAGCGAAAAACCAGTACACGCGATTGTCGGGGAATGCCGATGTATTCCAGACGACCGAATCCAGTCCGATATCGGGTCTGTTTGCCCCGCCCGGCAGTGCCACACCCGAGCAACCGCTGTTGTTCTGGTCATAGGAAATCGTCACCAGTGCATTTTCTTCCGGATCCTCGCAGAACCACTTTAGTGTTGCAGACGCATCTACAAACAACGTGTCGCCTGCAGGTACAATCCACTGGAAGGCAGGTGGGTCGTTGGGCGGCTGCACCAGCCATGTACGGGACGACGTATTGTTATTTTCGTTCGTCTCGGTAAGTTGGCTTTCGGCATCGACCGTGAATAGCAGCACATAGTCTCCCGGCTCGGACTGAATCCACATCGGAGTCGTGAGTGAGACAATGTCTCCGGACTCCATGCCCGTCATCACCGTGTCCAACAACGTGTCGACTCCCGAAGCGTGCGTCAGCTGCCCTATCACACGAAACGGATCATAAAACGGGGTCCCGCCTTCGCAAGTGCTGAGTGTAAACCTTGCCCATGCGGTGTCATTTAAGGCGGGGTCATGCGCGTACTCCACTGAGTCCGGCCTGTAGACATCGATTCCGCTGGCCGCAATATCCAATCCGCCGTCATCAAGTGAGATGAGCACGTCATCGACGAAGGCGCCGATATCGCGAATACTATTTCCATCGGAGACGAACCTCCAGAAAACATAAACGGTGCTGATGCCAAGCATGGACACGACAGAATCCGGATTGGAATATAGACGCAAGCTGTCCAAATTCATTTCCGTCATGTGGAATTCGTCTCCAATTGGCGGACCTGAAAGCGTCCCGCCCACTCGCATGTTCGCGTTGGTAAGCGTGAAATTATCCGCCGCGCCCCAAAACACCGAATCGTGCCCGAACTCGCTTTCGTTGTAAAGCCAAAAGATGACACGGGCAGCTTGCGCCGTGGCAAGATTGACCGGACCATAAGTCATGTAAGTATTCAGGTTCGACGGATAAACGTCAAACTCCGGATCCTGACCGACGGGATCACCGATGCACCAGGCACCCTGATCGCTGTAAGGCTGTCCCGGTGAGCAGATCACATTGGTATAGTAATCAAATCCGAGACCCCAGTGTAGATTCGGATCACTCGGGAAGTGACGCCAATTTCTGCCAATCGGATTTGCCCACGGCCACTGTGGTGCAGGCCGGTTGAAACACTCAAGTACCACCGTCTGCCAGCAGGCGCGAGCACCTTCGGCAAACACACCCGCAAACAAGACCACCGCCAGCAGTGTAAACAGGCTCCGCCGAATCGAAAAACTAAGAATTCTCTTCATCAAGTCCGTCATGGTTTATTCCCCCCTTTGAAAAACGTTGCCCTCAAATCAATGTCGCCTCTACCCGTCAATGCTGCTTCGGCCTTTCTGTCTATGCACTACTTCAACAGCATCATCTTCCGCGCCAGCACACCAGATTCCGACTCAAGCCGATAAAGGTAAATTCCACTGGAAAGTTGGGCGGCACTGAACGGCGTCTTGTAGTAACCCGGTGACATCGGTTCATTGACCAGTACGGCGACTTCGCGTCCGAGCAGATCAAACACCGTCAGTCGCACACTCCCCGCCCGGGTAATTCCAAATGAGATATCGGTATTCGGGTTGAACGGATTCGGATAATTCTGCTCCAGAAAATACTCTTGCGGCACACCGTCGCGGATACTCACTGCATCGAGGTGCCGTACAACCATCGGCATATCAGTGTAGATACAGGTGTCATTGGCGGAATCGAACACCCGGGCGAAGAACCAGTAAACTCGCTCCTCAGGGAATGCAGACGTGTTCCACACAATGGAATCCAAGCCGATTTCAGGCCGGTTCGCTCCGCCCGGCAAAGCAACACCCGAGCAGCCGCTGTTATTCTGATCGTAGGAAATTGTAACGAATGCCGCCTCATCGGGATCGTCGCAAAACCATCGAATCGTCACTTCGGTGTCAGCGAACAAAGTATCTCCCGAAGGTACAATCCACTGAAAAGATGGCGGGTCATTCGGCGGAGCCACAAACCATCCATTGGATGATGTGTTGTTGTTCTCGTTGGTCTCCGTAAGCACATTGTCCGCATCCACCGTAAACTGCAGAAGATAATCTCCAGGCTCCGAGACCACCCAGAGCGGAGTGGTCAGAGAGACTATATCCCCCGATTCAATCCCCACCATCAGGGTGTCGAGCAAGGTGTCCACTCCTGAGGCGTGTGTCAGTCTGCCGATCACACGAAACGGGTCGTAAAAAGGTGTGCCTCCTTCGCACGTACTCAGCGTAAATCGCGCCCATGCTGTATCGTTCAGTCCGGGGTCGTGGTTATACTCAACAGAATCCGGTTTATACAAATCAATACCGCTCGCCGCCACATCCAACCCGCCATCATCAATCGAAATCAAAACATCGTCCACGAATGCACCGATGTCGCGAATGGCATTGCCGTCCGATACAAATCTCCAGAATACATAAACGGTAGTAAGTCCCAGCATTGACACCACCGAATCCGGATTGGTATAGAGCGTCAGGCTGTCCAGATTCATCTGAGTCATATTGAACTCATCGCCGATGGGCGGCCCGGACAGCGTTCCGCCGACGCGCATGTTCGCGCTGGTCAACAAGAAGTCATTCGCCGCTCCCCAGTACACCGAGTCATGTCCGAATTCACTTTCGTTGTAAAGCCAAAACAGAACTCGAGCAGCTGCTGCGGTCGAAAGATTGAGCGGCCCATAGGTCATGTAGGTATTCATATTCGACGGATAAACATCGAATTCCGGATCCTGACCGACTGGCTGCCCCAGGCACCACGCCGACTGGTCACTGTACGGCTGTCCCGGTGAGCAGATCACATTGGTGTAGTAATCGGTGTTAATTCCCCAGCGCAGGATCGTATTGGGAATAGAGGGATAGCACGTTGAATTATTGTTGGCAAACACACAGGTGCGCCATGTACGGACGCCAACAGGATTCTGCCACGGCCACTGCGTGGCTGGTCGGTTGAAGCACTCCAGCAGCATGGTCTGCCAGCAAGCGCGGGAGCTTTCCGCGCATACTCCCAAGAGCAAAATCACCGCAAGCCAAGTCGTCCAACTTCGCCGCGGTGCAAGTGAAAAAACTCTCTGCAAGATGCGATGCATGTTTTCCTATCCCCCCGGAAAGTTACAACTCAAATCAGTTTAGAAACCCCGAAATTCCCTTGGTCGTGGCGGGTGAATCGAATAGGCCGGACTCAAATGAAGATAACTGAGTGTGCACGACACGTTCGGATCAGTAGTAACTTCAGAGCGCCGCCGGTGGATGCCTCCGGCGGCGCTCTGTCAATTGATCATGAGCAAGCTAATCCGTCTTCTTGCTTTCTAACTTTCCTGATCTCCTGTCCGCCAAGCCTACTTCATCAGCATCAGCTTGCGCGTCTGCTTGTAGTCTCCCGCTTCCATGCGGTAGAAGTACACACCGCTGGACAGCTGAGCTCCATTGAAGGACGCCGAGTGCACACCGGCTTCCATCACGCCATTCACCAGAGTTGCCACTTCACGGCCCAGAAGGTCATACACACTCAGTTGGACGTGTGCGCGCTCCGGCAGCATGTAGGGGATAGTGGTTTCGGGATTGAACGGATTCGGGAAATTCTGCTCCAGTGAATAAACCGTCGGCAGCACGCCTTCGCGAGGATCGGCGGCACTAAGCGGGAACATCCAATCCAGAATGCGTGTCATCAGCAGGTTCCGGTCGTCAGCGTTGTTGATGCCTTCATAACCAAAGCCCAGATACACCGCTTTGTAGGTTTCCGTTGCAACCCGTACGCCCGAGGTCAGGATCGACCCGTTGTAAATGAAGATCGGCTGTGCAACTTCATCAAGCAAGTTGAGTGAGTGCTGACGCTGCTGGTCAATGCCGTCGCCGTTGTCATCGTCAACACGGAAATTGAGATTGTCGCCAATAACATCCCCGCTGATGCCGCTGACTTCATCGAGAGTAGCACGTGGGCCGCCGAAATCGATGTGCAGCATGCCTGCAAGGAAGTCTTCGTCATGAATCAAGTCAAAACCAATGCCCTCGCCGCACACGAACAGATTTCCGCCCGAGTTCAGATAGTCAATTAGTAGCAGTTGATCCGCCTCAGTTAGAGTAGTCTCCTGTTGGAATCCGCGGCCTGTGTACCAGATAACGAGGTCAGCGCTGGAGATATCCGCATCTAATGGATCGCGGGACATATCCCAGCGTCCCACCAGCATGGATTCACCGCGGGAAGCGAATGCCGCTGCGAGTCCGGCCGTGTAATACGACTCGTACTCTTCGCCTTCGTCATCATCCACGATCAGCAGTTCAACATCGGAAACCACACTGAAATCGTCGACCAGTTCAAGCGTCTCCATGTTAGCCGAAGTCACTCGGACTCCCACGTTCGCGGATCCCGGATGGCCATTCGGATTCAGCTTTAATGTCAGCGTGGCAGCACCAAGTCCTTCGACGGTGACGTCAATCGCGTCGGCATCCGGGGTCACGCCGTCTGCTTCGATGGTACGGGTCCAGCCAGTGGGCAGATCGCCAGACAATTCAACGGTGTAGGTATCTTCATTCAGGCCAAGGCTCTGAATATCCATGTAGAATTCTTGATCGCCGCCGTTCGCCGCAGCCATAATCTGGTGCGGGCCAGTGGATTCCATGCGGGCGCCGTAGAACTGATTCACAAATGAGTAAGCCGCCTGATGAACTTCCTTGCTGGTATAGTTTGTCACAAACGCGATTACGCGCAGGTCTGAGGCAAGCCACCCAGCCTGACGGTTCAAGGAACCGCTAAACTCAGCCTGTTGCCCGGCAGTCAGTGAGAATGCCTGTCCCGTCATGTTTGGCCAGCCGTCACGGAAAACATCTTCAAACAACGTCTCGCCGTTCGATCCGGGGGGCGATGTGTACTGAATCGTGTCCGTAATCAGTACGACAAACAGTCGCGTGTTCGCGGTAATATCCGACTCCGCAGTGACCGTCACATCAAATGCAATCGAAGTCTCACCCGAGACATAGGCGTTCAGTTCGATGGCACATGGCGACGGGCTGTTGAAATAGCGATTACGGATCTGATTGCGTACCGTTGCGGTATTGGTGGAGCTGGGAGTGGTCCCCCAGGTTCCGTCAATCTTCACGTGCGGAACACCCGTAATGTTGTAATACTGCGTACGCGTCTGAACTTCGCTCGTATTCAGGTTGTACATCGGGTCTACACCGGGCCACCACACGTGGTAGGCGATACCTGCGACAGTATCATGGCCAAGCGCGGCCATCATCGCGCGGTGAGCGGGATTTGCCGCGGCGCACGGAGGGCAACTTGCGTTGGTAAAATGTTCGTGAAGCACCAGGCGCTGAACCGCCAGAGCCGAAATGGCCGTGGACAGCAACACCGCCGCAATGAAAAATGAAAAACGCATCTTCATCAGTTAGTTCCTTTCGAGCTGTTTCTGCGTTTGACGCCAGAGAATTTTGACAGCAATAGCCTAATATACAATGGGAAGCCTTGGAATCAAGTCTCTCGCTTGAAACGTCGCAATTTGCCTTCCAGACTTCAAGATGTCAGTGAGGCGAGTTTGGACGTAAGCGTCAAACACAATAGCTTATTAATATTGGATTTAACCATGACATCCTATTCCGCATTACTCCGGAATGTGCCAAATCCTGCCCCTACGTGCAAATCTGGCACTAAAAAAAGCCTCCTTGGGAGAGGCATTCCGGTACCGGGTGCACTACCGGGCGGCCCTACAACGAAACCTCGCACAGCTGGTCCTGTTTTCTTCTCATTCCCGGCAACAGATATTCGCGTACATACGCAGCGACATACTCGCTGAAGCGATCCGGAAACGGCGAGAATCCGGCAGATTGCAGACGTGTCATTTCTGCTTCAGTATAGTACTGGTACTTATCGCGAATCTCTTCGGGCATCGGAAAATACTCGATCCTGCCCGGATGGCCGAGCCCTTCGAATATCCCATCGGCAAGCTGGTTAAAGCTGTGTGCCCGCCCGGAACCTACATTAAAGATTCCATGTACTTGGCGCTCTCGCATCAGGAAGTAGGTCGCGTCGAGGGCCTCGTCTATGTAAACAAAATCGCGTTTCTGTTCTCCATGGGCGACTCCGCTTTTGTACGATTCAAACAATCGCACTTTCTTGTCTTTCACGGCTTGCGGAAACGAGCGGTACACGACACTTGCCATCGTGCCTTTTTCGTACTCGTTCGGGCCAAACACATTGAAGTAACGCATCCCCGCCACACGGTCGTACAACTTATTCTCAATCACCCACATGTCAAACAGCCACTTTGAAAAACCATAACCGTTCAGCGGCTTCAACTTTGCGGTGAGTTGCGGATCATCTGAAAAGCCTTGTGTTCCATCCCCGTAAACCGCAGCCGAAGACGCATAGACAAAACGCGCATCTTTCTTCAGTGACCACAGACAGAGTCGCTGAGAAAAATGCGTATTATTCTCCAGCAGGAAATCCATGTCCGTTTCCGTCGTCCGCGAACATGCGCCGAGATGCACAACCGTCTGTATACCGTGTAGGGTCGGGTCTCCGTGCCCGCCCGCTTGCACATGCTGCATGAGTTGTTCCGGCGTGATCAATTCGCGAAAGCGCAGTCCGGCGAGATTCTTCCACTTTAAGCCCATTCCCAGCGAATCGCAGGCGACGATGTCCGTCTCGCCTCGCTGATTCAGATACGCGATCAGCGCGCTTCCGATAAATCCCGCCGCTCCGGTGATGAGAATCATGGTGAAACACTCCGACGCGCCGACATACCGAAATACTGACATTCCGAAGAACCGACGGACCGATGAACTGACGAACCGTCACGGCAGCACGATGATTTCGCGCGCTCGCATGAAAAACACTGCTCGTAAGTTGGAAACAACATGTATGTCAGCATGTCGGTGTTTCGACGTGTCGGCGTGTCGGTATCTCAGTGTGTTCCACTTCCGTCCCCAAACTCAAACCCGCCTTCCTTCTTCAACACCGCGCGCACGTCGGTATCAATTGCCGCCAGCCCTGCTTCGCTGTTGGCCTCAAACCGCAGTACGAGTGTCGGCTGCGTGTTGGAGGCGCGAACCAGCCCCCAGCCGTCCGGAAATCGGACGCGCACGCCGTCGAGATCAAAAGTCTCCAGCCCTTTTTTCTTGAAAGCCGACTTGACTTTTTCGACCAAATCAAACTTCACATCATCGGGGCAGTCCACGCGAATTTCCGGAGTGGAGTAAGTCCGCGGCAAATCGGCCAGTTCCTCAGAAATGGGCTTATCAAGCTGCGAAACAATCTCTGCGAGACGTCCCGCGGAATAAATGCCATCGTCAAATCCGAAATAACGGTCTGCAAAGAAGAAATGCCCGCTCATTTCGCCCGCCAGCACCGCATTTTCTTCCCACAGCTTGGACTTGATCAGCGCGTGCCCCGTTTTCCACATGATGGGTCGTCCGCCGTGCTTTTTCACATCGGCAAAAAAGTTGTCACTCGATTTCACGTCGGCAATAATCGCAGCTCCGGGGTGCTTTTTCAAGATCGAGCGCGCAAACAGCACCATCAACTGATCACCCCAAATCACCTTGCCGTTTTGATCAATCGCTCCCAGCCGGTCCGCGTCACCGTCCAGACCCGCACCCACCGCCAGTCCTTTTTCTGCGACGAGTTTTTTTAGTGCGACGAGATTTTTTTCCACCGTCGGATCGGGATGGTGGTTTGGGAATCGACCGTCGACCTCACTGTAGATATCGTAAACAGTGGCGCCAATCGCACTGAGAATCTGTGGAGCAACCAGTCCGCCCACGCCATTGCCTGAATCCACGCCGATCCGCACCGCCCGGTCCAGCTTCAAGTTCTTTGACAAGTGATCCACATATGGATCGAGAATCTCGTATTTCTTCACGGGGAGCCGCGACGCAGTTTCAAAATTCTGCGGGTCAATCAGCTTGCGGATTTCCTGAATCATCGCGCCAAAGATCGAAGTTTTCCCCAGCGTCATCTTGATGCCGTTGAACTCGGCCGGATTATGTGAACCCGTAATCTGAATCCCGCCGTCCAAGCCGAGATGCTTGATCGAAAAATACAACACAGGCGTCGGACACATGCCAACGGTCGTGATCTCCAGCCCGGTCGAAAGCAACCCCTCCATCAGGTCGTTTTGGATCCGCTCGCTCGTCAGCCGCCCGTCGCGCCCGAGCGACATCCGCTTCGCGCCCTTGCGAACGATATAAGTTCCAATACCCTTGCCCAGCTGCACGCACACGTCGCTCGGCAAATCATCCGCGACCACACCGCGGATATCATACTCTCGAAAAATGTTCGGATTGATCATAAGAAATCAATTGATATGTTCGTTGCGCGGCTTAGATGTGCGCTCGTATACTACCCTCTTTTTTTCACCGACCAAATTCCATGCAGAGCATCTTTGTGGGTCGTGGTCTTGCCCAGCGTCATGCCGATGCGCTGCGCGGTGCGAACAGCAGACTCATTGTCCGGTCGGATTAGCGCGATTATCTGCTGCACTTTGTATTTCTCAAAACCATAGGTCATGCAGCCGCGGGAAATTTCACCCGCATAGCCTCCGATGGAATGTTCCGGCACAAACAAGTAGGAGAGCTGAAGCTCCGGCTGACCGTCTACCTCCTGCTTCAGCAGTCCCACCTGTCCCACAAAATCACCGCTGTCTCGCAGCTCGCATGCCCAATAGCCGCAGCCGTTAGCGGCATAGCTCGCCTTCTGTTCTGCAATCCATGCAATACCCTCTTCGCGCGTCCTGACGCGTGGCCAAAACCGCATCGTCGTTTCGTCGCTGAACATCTTCATCACATCGTCCAGATCGCTGTTCACCAGCTCGCGCAAACGCAGGCGGTTGGTTTCAAGAATGTACTTGTTTTCTTTCATGATCTCATCCTTTCAATTTCCGGTGTGCTCACCGTCGAGGTCTGCCGCCGAGGCGGGTTAGCGCAACGACGATAATGGAAGTTTACGCAGTCGGCGCGCGTTACCCGCCCGGAATCTTTTGCTGTAGTATGTCCCACTCATCGCGTGTGATCTTGTACACCGCGTGCAGGAAATCTTTGTAATAGGCGTGGCGCTCAAATTTCATATCATTTCGCTCCGCAACGCGAATAGAGGGCACATTCTCCGGATCAATCAGAGAAATGATATGCGGAAAAGTCCAATTCCTAAATCCGTAATCGCGCGATGCGCGAGCGGCTTCGGTTGCATAGCCCTTGTGCCAGTGCTCGCGCACAAAGAGATAGCCAACTTCCATCTCGAGCACATCTTCAACCACCTGGGGCAGAAGCCCGCACTGTCCCACAAACTCGCCTGTCGTTTTCAGATGCCATGCCAGGAACGCAAAGCCGAACTCCTCATAACGCGCAAGCGTTCGATCCAGCCAGCCCTGCGCCTCTTCTCTATCCAGTACTTTCGGATAATAGCGCATGCATTCCGGGTCACAGACAATTCTGCACATCGCGTCCAAGTCGCTCTGCACAAACTTTCGCGCCGTCATGCGCTCCGTCTCAAGCACCAAGTGATTACTCCCCCTGCCTGCCGGTGGTTGGGGGGGGTCCTTGCATTTCTCAGTGAGAATCACTATTGTTGTCAAACACTTCAGAACCCCCTCGCATGATGCGAATAGGGGAGAGACGAAAATGGACGAGCGCATAGAACGCGAAAAGCAATACCACGATGAGTTCTTCGACCACGGCGACCGTACCCGCACCGAGAAGTTCTATTCCGTTTTTGGGCCAAGCACCGGACAATACGAAGACTACTTAAGGGAGCACGGCGCGGGAAAAAACGTGCTGGAAATTGGCTGCGGCGACGGCAAGTGGAGCTATGCGTATTTTCTTGCACAGCAGGGTTCACGTGTCGTGGGAATCGATATTTCCGACGTCGCGGTTGCACAGGCCGCGGAGCGAATTTCTGCTTCCGCAACGGGCACCATCCGGTTTCTGGCGATGAATGCCGAAAATCTCGAGTTCCCTGACCAGATGTTTGATCTGGTAATCGGCCAAGCCGTCATCCATCACCTGGATCTGAACCGCGCCTATAGCGAAATCGCCCGCGTCCTAAAGCCCGGAGGCTCAGCCATTTTCGTTGAACCGCTTGGCGGAAATCCGCTGATCAATCTCTATCGCCGGCTAACTCCGAAACTTCGCACGCCGGACGAACAGCCGCTCCGCATGAAAGACATTCACCTGGCACGAAGATATTTTCATGTCGTGAATTCGACATCTTACTACTTCTCGTCCCTTGTCGCTGCTCCATTCTATGGAATGAGCTGGCAGCCCGCAGCCGTGAGAATATTGAATCGCTTCGACCGTGCAATATTCAAACTACTGCCGTTCACCCAACGCATGGCCTGGATCGGGGTGATCATCCTCAAGAAACCTTCAGTACCAGACTGTTGAGACTTCCGGTACAACGACCCGCCACAAACAAGACAAGCTCCAGCCAGTGGAGCTTGTCTTGTTTGTTCTATACCAGAGTCGCGTCGAGTGTGACCGCTGCTTTCAGCAGACGCGAAATCGGACAATTTGCTTTGGCACCCTCGGCAACTTCTTTGAACTTGGCGGAATCGGCTCCGGGTATCTGAGCGCGCAAACTCAAATGCGACTTGGTCACAGTCGGTGCGCCATCCACGGGTTCCAATGTCACGGTGGCGTTAACTTCAAGAACTTCCGCGGTTAGTCCGGCTTTCTCGAGTGCTCCGGAAAGTGCCATCGCGAAACATCCTGCATGTGCAGCGCCGATGAGCTCCTCCGGATTGGTTCCCGGCTGGTCAGCGAATCGGAAAAAGAACGAGTAGGGTTGATTATGCAAAGCCCCGCTCTCGGTGGAAACGGTGCCCATACCACTTTTAAGCCCGCCTTGCCAGCGGGCAGAAGCCTTACGTTGCATGAAACTAAACTCTCTATGGTGAAGAATCGATTAAGATGAAGGTGAAGGAAGGATAAAAGATACGCATTTCCGGGCGGAAATGCAACTGTGGGAGGGGAAGACGTAGGTCGCAGGATTCTTGAACCGTCCAAATCACCGCGAGGTGCTTGCAGTGCTTGGATGGTATTCATCCGAAAACTTGTCTTGAAGGGTCAGCATGAGGCGTTCTCGCCGGGGGAGTCAGCGAATCGAAATCTGCTGTCCGCGGATAACCTCGCCCTTGTGCCTCGCCAAGGTCTTATCTGCTCGCCTGCTTTCCTCTGATTTCGTCCAGCGCACGCAAGATTTCCGCATCATCCGGCCGTTCTGCCCGGGCGATCTCAAGCTCGTTGATCGCTTCCTCTTTACGATCCAGATAAGCCAGGGTAAATCCGAGCGCACGGTGTGCGATGGCCAGCTCGGGGTAGAGCTTGAGGCATGTTCTCAGACTGACTTCACTGTCCGGGAAACGATACACATAACGAAAAACAACACCCAGATGATAATGCGCGGAGGGATCAAGTTCGTCAATCGTGACCAAAGTATCCAACCGAATCAGTGCGGCATCGTAATCATGATCAAGTATCGTCTCGCGTACTTCAAGAATCAGCGGCCACTTGATCAAGAACCGCCGGTATGCACCTGCAAATTCATAGTCCGGTCGGTTGTCCACCACCCATTTCATCGCCTCTTTTCCGCGCGAAAGATCGTAGCCATGCTCCCGAATATGCTCCACCTCGTCTTCCGTGCGCGCGGGCAGCATCGGCGGCAAATTGTAGAATCTGGTCAAGTGATCCTTGACCTCGATGACATAAAATCGGCTCATTGTTCAGAAAATTCAGCTTCAATTCTTTGCAAGTCGGGAGTAAATCGCCTCATACTGTCCTACAATCTTGTCCTGCGGAAATTCCGTAATCGCCCTCTGGCGGGCTGCGCGTCCCATTTGTTCACGAAGCGGCCGGTTATCAATAATCTGCAAGATTCGCGCCGCCATCTCGTCCGTATTGCCTAACTCACAGAGAAAGCCGCTGGTTCCATGGGACACAACTTCCGGCAAACCACCAATCTGCGTAGCCACCACGGGAACTTCGCAGGCCATGGCCTCCAGTGCAGACAGGCCAAAGGATTCATTTTCAGAAGGCAGAAAATACACATCCGCCAGTCCCAGTAGTTCATTTACCGCGACCTGGTTGCCCAGAAACACCACGTCGTCCAAAACACCCGCCTTCCTTGCTTCCTGCTCAGCACGACCGCGCTCCGGTCCGTCCCCGATCAGCAGCATCCTGCACTTGGTTTGCTTGCGCACTTTTATGAATGCGCCGATCACATCTCCCACCCGCTTCACCGGACGAAAATTTGAGATATGCATGATGATCGGCTCGCCGTTTCGAGAGAATAGCGATCGATCCACATGACCGGCCTGCTTGGAGTAGTGGTTTCCGTCCACAAAATTGTAAACGACTTCAATCTTGCGCGTGGATCCAATTCGCAGCCGTGTTTCATCCGCGAGGTGCTGCGACACGGCAGTCACCGCATCCGACTCGTCAATCGAGAATCTTACAACGGGCAGGTAGGCCGGGTGTGAACCCACAAGCGTAATATCCGTACCGTGCAGCGTCGTCACGATCGGGGGCTTGCCCTTGCCCATGAGCTTCGCCAAATGCGCGGCGGTGGCATGCGGTACCGCATAGTGTGCGTGAATCACGTCCAGCCCGTGAATCTCCACGGCTTCATACAACGTCGAGGAAATCGTCAGTGTATACGGCGTATGTTCAAACAGCGAGTAGTGCACGACCGGCACCTCGTGAAAGAACACCCCCGGCTTGAACCCCGGCAGGCGAAAAGGTCGCGCCGTCGAAAAGAAGTGGACCTGGTGGCCCCGGTCCGCGAGCGCAAGCCCAAGTTCCGAGGCCACCACGCCCGATCCGCCGTGGGTAGGATAGCAAACAATGCCGATGTTCATTTCAGCGTCTCAGCATCTCGCAGGGTTTCAGCGATTAACTCTTCCCGTTCCCAGCCATCTCAACGGCCTTCTTTGGGTTAATCAATCTCACCGTTCGATCGCCCGCCGCCTTTTCATCGCAGCTCTTTATAATTATCTCCCGGACTTCCGCCGGCGACAGTTTGGGATTCTTGGCAAACAACTTTCCTGCCAATCCGGTCACTTGCGGTGACGCCATGGACGTGCCATTGAGCTTCATCCTGTCTCCACCGGGGACATAGCTGTCCACCTCAAATCCGCTGGCATGAACATCGGTCTTGCCAAAGCTTGTAAAACTCGTTTCTTCTCCAGCCTGATCAACCGCGCCCACGGTCAGAATATTCGGCAAGTCAAACGAACTCGGAATGAATTCTTCAAACTCATTGTCGCTGTTGGAATTTCCGGCAGCACAGACGAACAGAATTTCAGGCGCATTCTTAATCGCCTCAAACAGAGAGACTTTCCCGATTTCAAATATCTCACGCGCCAACTTCTTTCGCTCATCCGGCCCGCCGCCGGCGTTGTTTGCTTCGAGAGCC
>CAZVXJ010000004.1:0-33971 GCA_964631675.1 uncultured Alphaproteobacteria bacterium | reverse complement strand
ATAGACTTTGTCCGCATCTCCGCCCATGCCATCACCGGGAATGACCAGCGAAATGGTGTTGGCACCGGGCACCAGGTCTTGACCGGAGATTCCCGGATCACGCGGATCCTCAGGGTCGGATTGCAGAATAACCGCCGCTTGATCGCGCCAACTTCCTTGTGGTTCACTGGCCGAAGTGCGGCCGATGCTCAATCCCTGCTCCGTATTGCCGTTTAGATAAATAACGGCCCGGTGCTCGCCCACTTGCAGATCTCTTGTCACATCGTATCCGTAACTGAATCCCTGCAAACATGCGCGCACCATGACCGGCTTTAGGGCTTCCGATGATTCCGTATCGGGTGAAGGAAGCGTGACCGTAAAATTCCGGGTTCCGCGCGCGTCTACACGTTCACCCCAGAAGTAGTGGTCGTCGTAAATTACGAAGGGTCCGCCTGCCGCGATCCGCGACGTGTGCATTGGATTGAACACCGAATACGAGAGTTTGTCAAATCGGAGATCGCGCTCAAAGTGATAGAAGCTTCGAACCGTATTCACCGGCTGCGTATTCCACTCCGGATGCCACGCTCCATCTTCTTCCCCGAGTCTCAGCCCCGGAACTCCGTCGCCCCACGACAGCCAGTAACAGTTTGCCTCACTCCACGGATCCTGAATGAGTGCAGGATTCAGGTGAGTCAGTGTGTTTTGGTTCGGAGTCGCATAGAACTCAAAATAATCCCCCGCGTCGAACGAGCCGTCTCCTGAACCGTCAAAATGTACCGGCACCTGATTGCCGCGCATTTTCACTTTCAAGGTAATCGGATCGATCTGACGGTAATCGACGAAGTTCAGCTCCAGCCACTCCGAGGTGACGCGGCAGATCCCTTCATCAGCAACCCACATTTTGTATCGACCGCCGATCGGTTCATCATCGAGTCGATCCCGATTCCCGCGACCTTCATACGCTTCCGTCATGCGAGTCGGCATGGCCGTGATCGCCAGGCTGCCCAGCATCTTTCGCAGGATTTCTGACTCCTTCGGACTGTCCGGTTGACGGTTCAGTGATGCGTCGCCTTCCGGAATTCGAACACTGATTCTGATCCGCTTCGTGATCCGCGCATGACCGGTTTCCGCCTCGACCTGCACCGGATGAAACATCAAGTTCATCAGCCGGTGGCCGCGAAACGTCCCGCCTTCGCCCAAACTCACCGATTGTGGAGGCCAAAGTCCCGCTTTCTTGGGTGTAGCCGCGCAGCGTTCGCGAAATGTCTGCGTTTGCCGCATCCCATCCAGTCTGTCACGATTCGGCTCGCCGTCATTCAGCTCAGGAGGCATGTCGATAATCGTATCTTCGGGCATTGCCGCCATCGGACCGAGGTTGCGGGTCTCAATCTCCTGCTCAAGTATCCGAAAGCTCACTCCTCCCGGCAGTGCCTCGAAGATCTGAGACATTCGCGGCAGCGATGGCACTCCAGTTTCCCACACTGATACGCCGCCGTCCAGGGAAATGGTTAGAATTTCCCTGGTGATCGAGTCTATCTCGTAACTGAGCTCCGGACACGTCCACTCGATGACCAGTTCACCCGTTTTGTGCTCCAGCAATTCAAATTTCACTTTCTTTGGCAGCGCCTCGGGAACCGAGGTCTGTCTGCCTGAAACGGGCTTTGCCTTCTCCGATTTCGAGGAAAGCGCGGCCAATCCCGTACCAAACAGGACAAGTAAGCTTATAATTATACTTGCTTTATGGTTCAAGTTACCTGAATTTTTGAACAACAAAAATCGCTAAACCAAAGCACTCCGACTGTATGAGAGCGTGGCTCTCCGAAGCCAAAATTGGCGCCGGATTCCCCGTGAGTCTCATCGGTTACAGGCAGAAAAACTGACTTAGCGAAAGGGTATGAATGAAGTCTCTTGAGAACTTTCAAATTATAGGTATTTCCTTCCACTTTGTCAAGCCATTTCGCCATCGCAAGTCCCTATTTTTCCGCCACCAGCACGTTCTACCCCGTAACCCTATCGCAATCTGCAATTTTCTGTCCACTTATCTCCCGGGTTTATCCACAACTTCTCCACCGTACGGCAGCAATCTTGATCAAGCCCGATTAGGCGCAACCTGTTTGCCTCTCGCATAGCCATTTCGTATATTATCTTGCTATAGTAGCCCCAAGGCAAGACGCTTGTTTCCCCGAGCGTGTCGCCGAGCGGAGATGCGTTCAGGGAGTGTTTCCCGTTCAACTTGAACTTGGAGCGGAGCACCTTTGGATTAACCGAACCTGTTCGCAACCTTTCAACTAAGGACGAATCGATCATGTCGCTTCAAATAGACTTCACCAACACCGGCGACGCCAAACTCGGCCCACACGGCGTCTCCCAGAGTGCGCAGGATAGTATCCGCCCGCGTATGCGCGCAGCTCTGGAATGGATGAAAGCCGAGCGCCGCGCCGGAAATTTGCCGTTTCTCGACCTGCCCGATCACAAACAGATGATTGAATCTTGCCGCACCATGGCTGCAAGATTTCAGGGAAGTGAGAATTTTCTGCTCGCGGGAATCGGCGGCAGTGCGCTTGGTCCCATGGCCGTCTTCTCCGCCCTCGCGCATCCGCTGCATAATGTGGTGACACCAATTTACCGCAATGACGCTCCGCGTTTTTTTGTGCTCGACAACATTGATCCCGATGTCACCACCGAACTGCTGCACCTTTGCGACGCGGGCGACACGGTCTTCAACATCATTTCCAAGTCCGGTTCCACAGCCGAAACCGCTGCGGCCACACTGCTGATTCTGGAAAAACTGAAGAACGAACTGGGCGATGACTGGCGCGAAAGAGTGGTCGTCACGACCGATCCGACCTCTGGCGACCTGCGCAAGCTCTGCGGCGATCAGAAACTTCTGACGCTCGATTTACACAGCGGAGTCGGTGGCCGGTTTTCCGTCCTGACTCCAGTCGGATTATTCCCCGGATTCTGTCTTGGTTTCGATATGGACGCGGTGATTGCGGGAGCAGCCGCCATGCGTGAAAAATGTCTCGATGACGATCTTTCGCAAAATCCCGCTGCCAAGGCCGCCGCGCTGCTCTATCTCTTTGATACCACGCAGAAGAAAAATCTGCACGTGATGATGGCCTACGCCAATTCGCTCTACTATCTGGCCGATTGGTTCCGCCAGCTTTGGGCCGAGTCGCTGGGCAAAGCCAAAGACGTAAACGGCAATGTCGTCAATGTCGGCCCTACACCGATCAAAGCACAGGGCGCAACCGATCAGCATTCGCAAGTGCAGCTTTACATTGAGGGTCCGCACGACAAAGTCTTCATCTTCCTCGAAGCGAAGGAATTTTCCCACAGCCTGCGGCTGCCTTCACTTTTTTCCGATTACTCGTCGCTCGGCTATCTTGCGGGAGAATCGCTGAACAAACTTATGGCCGCCGAATTTGCCGCTACTCGCGAAGCGCTCGCCCGCGAAGGCCGACCGTCATTAACAATCTCGTTCCCGCAAATTGACGCCCACGCCGTCGGCGAGTTTTTCATGTTCTGGGAAATCGTCACCGCGCTTTCCGGCCCACTCTACAATATCAATCCCTTCGACCAGCCCGGCGTCGAACTCGGCAAAGTCCTCACGTATTCGCTGATGGGAAGACCCGGATATGAAGGGAAGGCGGAAGGAATTAAGATTTCCTGATGGCGGTACCGTCGCTGTTTGATACAAGCACTCGCGAACAAATTCTCACTCGGCTAAAAAAACTCAACGCGACCTCGCAAGCGCAATGGGGCAAACTCGATGCACCGCGGATGCTCGCGCATGTAATTGACACCTTCGAAGTCACGTTTGCCGAGCGGCCCGTCGAAGTGAAAAAGAACTGGCTGAACTCCGCAATCGGACGCTGGTTGATCATTGATGCACCGCTGCCGTGGCCGAAAGGCGCGCCGTCTTCACCGGTGTTTTGGGTAACCACGCCCGGCGAGTTTGAAACTGATCGCGCGCGCGTTCGGGGGTATGTCGAGCGTTTCGGCAAAGGTACGAATCAGAAATTTGGCCCAAGTCCGCTGATGGGACAGCTTTCTCCCGAGCAGTGGTCACGTATGCATTATCGTCATCTCGACTGGCATTTGAAACAATTTGGCTGCTAATTACCTACTGTGGTTGTTCCATAGGACTCTTCCATGATTCCACAAAATCTCGCGCATGTTCATCTGATTCTCAATCACGTTCCGCTGATTGGCTTCGCGTTCGGTGTGCTGCTGCTGACCGTCAGTCATCTCTGGAAAAGCAGCGATGTGCTGAAGGCGGCACAGTTGATCATCTTTGTTAGCGCGCTCTTAACCATCGCGGTGTATTTTACCGGTGACCCGGCGCATGAAGTGGTCTTCACAGTTCCGGGAGTCGCCAATGCTGCAGTAGAGGAGCACGAAGAGTCGGCATTTTTCGCCTTGATTTCGGTGGAAATTTGCGGCTTGCTTGCGCTGGCAGGACTTGTGCTCGGGCGTGGGAACCGCGTTCCTCACAAACCGCTATCGATCGCTACTTTCGTGCTTTGCCTTTGGGCTCTGTCCGTCGTCGCTCGCACGAACTTCTTAGGCGGTCACATTCACCATCCCGAGACCCGCGCCGGTTTCTCCGCTGCAGGCGGCGGTGACGCCGAACATGAAAAAGAAGAGCGTGAAGATCATTAAGCCCGCCATCGATTTGTTCGCCGTGGCGGGTTAGCACAACGTTTGTGATAAATTTTCGTGTACTTAGCGTGCGTAACCCGCACGGAATCTTCTTCGAATGAAGTGTCTCAAGCGCATTGCCGTTTTGCTCTTGGCAGTCTTCTCGCGAAACACACCCGCACAAATCGGAACCCCGTTGACCACTGACCTTTCATACTACGACATTCCGCTGAAAACCATCAGCGGCGCGGACGCGAAACTTGCTGATTGGAAGGGCAAAGTCCTGCTGCTTGTGAACGTGGCCAGCGAATGCGGCTACACATATCAGTATGAAGGTCTGGAAAAGCTCTACCGGACCTACAAGGATCAGGGCTTCGCAGTGATTGGTTTTCCGGCCAACAACTTTGATGAGCAGGAGCCGGGCACGAATGAGCAGATCGCACAGTTCTGCAAAGTGAACTACGGCGTAACTTTTCCGATGATGGCCAAGATCAGCGTGAAGGGCGACGACATTCACCCGCTCTATGCGTATTTGATTTCGCACTTCGACCCGCCCGCCGAAATTGTCTGGAACTTCGAAAAATTCCTCGTTGACCGCAATGGTGCATTCGCGGCACACTTCAGCCGCAAGACGGTTCCAGAGGATCCGGCCATTGTTGGAAAGATCGAAGAACTTCTGAAACATACTCCTTGAAAATCTGCTGTTCGTGTTGCACGATCAGTCTACACCATAAAACTACTTCCCGCTCATGCACCGTTTCTTACTCTGCAGTTTGTTATTTGTCTTTTGCAGTGTTGCCTTTGCCCAATCTCCGACTCCCGATCCGGTGCTCGGCACACGGCCGGAAGCTTTTTCCGCGCGGTCGCTTTCGCTGGGTAGAACTTTCCTAACGGGTGAAAGCGGCGCACCCGCTTTGTTCGGTAATCCTGCAACGCTCGCGAATATGAGCAAAGGTGCCGCCGCCAAACCGTGCAAGTGGGGTGAGTTCCAACTCGATCTCGGCGCGGATGTGTCCCGCGTAAAAGAGACGCGCTCGTATCCGTTCTACGATTCGTTTGACGGCGTGCTCGCGTACAATAGCTATGCGATTAACGATCATTTGTTCTCGAAGCTCGACGGCGGCATCGCGTGGAAAGCTCCACAGAGCAAACTCGACGCGCTTGTGTTATCACTGGGAACTTATTCCACCTATCGCTTCGACTATCGTTATCATGAAGAGGTGCGATCGAGATTCTCCAACGGCGGCGTGCAGGATTTAAAGCTCGGCGAGAACCGGCTTGATATAGATGGTGATCTGCGATCGATTTCCCTCGGTGCGGCCTGTAAAGAGGAGAAGTTCAGCGCCGGCTTCGGCGTGTCCATCCTTTCGGGCGAGTGGTCCTACAATAAAGGAACATACTACGCAAGCCCCGACAGCGCGGACTTGGTCCAACATGTTGATTATTCCCCCGACGGCACTCCCGCTGAGTTCAATCTCGGATTCTGCTATGACCTGAACGACCGAATTACATTGGGCGCGCGTGCGCTGCTTCCCACCGGAGATTTCAAGTTCAAAGCCGACAGCCGCAGCACAATCGGCGATTCCGTGCGCGCCGCAAGCGGTGTCTTCACGGCAACCTATCCTTCGCACTTTGCACTGGGCGTGCAATACCGGCCCGAGCATGAGTTTCGCCCCACGCTGATGCTGGAAACTGAAATTCATACCTTCGAGGATGTAAGTGACGAGCTTTCGAACACCTTCGAGATTCGCGCAGGCGCCGAGCAGATCATCACACCCGGTGCACCGATGCGGCTTGGATTTGTCTATTACACGCACCCCGAAGACGACTCACGGGCCACGGCGCTGTTCACAGCCGGCGTAGGTTTCCGCCTGCAAAAAATGACCGCCGACTTTGGCGTGGAAATGGGCAAGATGAACTACACAAGTGCAGACATGTTTCCGCAGTCTCTGTTCGGTGACGATAACCGTGTGGACTATGACCGCGTGGAGACATCGCTGTTTCGCGGATTGATTACGCTGAGGTACGCACTGTGAGGAGATTTCTGATCTGCCTTATTCTGGTTTGCATCTTGATGTGCACGGCCTCGGCCGGGACGTGGTCGCTGGTTGTGCTCCATTCGAACGACGTGCACGGCGGAGTCGATTCCAGCGAAGCCACATTCATGAACCCTGAATTCCCGCCGCAGCTTGGCGGAGGTGCTTCGGCGGCGCGATTGATTACCCGCATGCGTGAGCACTGCAAGCAAACCGGCAAGGGCTTCCTGTTGCTCGACACGGGGGATATCTTCCAGGGTACGCTCGTGGGCACCAAGAGCAAGGGCGAAGCTGTGATGCGTTTCATGAATGAGGTCGGCTACGACGCCTGGGTGATTGGCAATCACGAGTTTGATCTTGGGCGCAATGTCTGCGAAGACCTCATGAAGCAGGCCGAGTTTCCCACCCTCTCCTCCAATATTTTCGACACGACGGCGACGGGTGTGAAATTGTTTGCGCAGCCCTATTTGATTAAGGATTTCGGGCCTTTGAGTGTGGGCATCGTGGGAATTACCACCACCGGCACCACACGCGCCTCGTTCGAGGATAATTTGAAGCATCTCTATTTCGCTCCGGAGACCAAGGCGCTGGCGGCATACCGTGATACGGTGAGAGCAAAGGGTGCGGATGTGGTTATTGCAGCGTGCCACCTGGGCTTGCCATTTGATCGCTGGGATGCGTGGGATGATCTGGAGCGGTGGGAGAAGGAAGGCTGGAAGTCGGATTATGCGCGTAATGCCATGGAACTTGCCCGCCGTGTCGATGGAATTGACCTCATGTTCTGCGGTGACATACATGTGGGTTATGAAAAACCCTGGGTTGACCCTGTCACGCATACGCCGTGCTTTCAGGGTTATGGCCGCGGGACAAACCTGCACGCTATCGAATTCGTTTTCGACCTGGAGACCAAGACTCTCGTCGAATGGAAGACCTTTGAAGATGAGGGTGTGCTAATCACTCTTCTGTCCGAGCGATTCCCGCGCGACCGCAAAATTGCCGAGACGATTGACACGGTTGCCGCGCGCGTGGAAATCGGATTCAACGAGAAAATCGGCGAGGCAATCATTCCCATTACCCGTACCGGCGAGACCGAATCGCTGGCAGGAAATTTGATCTGCGATGCCATGCTCTGGCGGCTGAAGGGCGATATCTCGATCACCAACAAGGGCGGAGTGCGCACGGATTTCCCGCAAGGCAACATTACCCCGCGCGACGTGTTTAATGTCCTGCCGTTCGATAACACGCTCGGCGCGGTTACGGTTACCGGCGCTTTTGTCAAGGAACTCATCGAAGACAAAGTGGCCTACGGCGGCAGCGGCATGTATGTAGGCGGCATGAAAGTGAAGGTGGATCGCTCGCGCCCGAAGGGTGACCGCGTAATCTCCCTGGAAATCGGTGGCAAGCCCTATGTGCCCGATGCGGAGTACCGCCTCGTCACGACCGATTACCTGCTGGAGGGAAACTCCGGAATGGAGAAGCTCGCCTCTCTGCGCAGTCAGGCCGCAGTCGAGAGCGGTGTCTACATGCGCGAGGCGGTGATCGAGTACGTTGAGAAGTTCTCTCCGCTCGAACCCAAAATGAACGGGCGCTTTATCATAACCGGCGCTGCTCAATGAGATGCTGGGCATTATCGGGCACGCCGCCGTTCTCTGGTTTATCATCGTTTTTGTCACGCAGGACCATTCACTCGATTGGCGGCGAGTGCTGGTTTGGGTGCTGCCGCTTGCCGCAATTCGCCTCGCGGCAATGCTGGTCATTTTACCGCGCGTGCCCGAAGCCGCGTGGCTTGTGATTCCACTTTCTATTCTCGCGCAAATTACCCTGCTCTACCTGCTGCTTCAGCGCGAGTACCAGAATCAAAAGCTGGCCTCGCGTGTTATTGTAGTCTACCTCATTGCAGCTGCGGTGTTTGAGACCATTCACTTGATATTCTTTCGATCCGGACGCCCGTCGTGACTCCCGCTTCCGCACTGCAGCAGCTTCGCGAAGGCAATGCGCGCTTTGCGGCCGACAAACCATCGCCGTGGCGCGCGGACATTCTGCTGCGCATGAAAACCTCGCTCGATCAGTCGCCGTTCGCCTGCATCGTGACCTGTTCCGATTCGCGCGTTTCACCCGAAATTCTTTTCGACCAATCCGTCGGTGATCTGTTTGTCGTCCGGACTGCGGGAACGCTGCTCACGCCTGAAGTTCTCGGCTCCGTCGAATTCGCGATTTCTCCGCTTGGGGCAAGTCTTATTGTCATCCTCGCTCATTCCAATTGCGGCGCCATTGCCGCCGCCGCGAGCGATATCACCTATTCCGGAGCCGTCGAGGCCGTGATCGACCGTCTGCGTCCGATTGTCACCGACAAGCGTGAACTGGGCTTCAGCGGCCGCGAACTGCAGTCTGAAGTCTCAAAGCAAAATTCGCGAAACCTGCTGGACAATCTACTGGACAAATCCGTCGCCATTGCCGATGCCGTTCAGACCCGCCGGGTGGAAATTCATCGCGCGTTCTATGATCTGCATTCCGGCGTGGTTGAATGGGATTATGCATAGTCATTGCCGGTGGTGTCAAACCTTCCTTCTCAAGCTTTCAATTTTTCACTTTCAACTTTGATAACAGGAGTTCCCATGTCTCGAAAACTGCCACGGCTGCTGGCACTGCTGCTATTCGCCATTGCTGCGAACGGTCAGGTCATGATCAATGAATTCTTTTACGACAACATTTCCACCGACAATCCGGCCATCCTGTTTACCGAAATCTACGGACCGGCCGGAACGAATCTGAGCGGTTGGAGTCTCACCGGAACCAACGGCAATCAGGGCGGCGAAGTTTACCTCACCGTACCCCTCACCGGTCAGATTCCTGCAGATGGCTACTACGTGGTCGGCGGTGCATCCGTGACCAACGTGGATCAGATCGTCTCTGCGGACTGGCAGAACGCCGGAAGCTCATCCGGCGACGATTGTGACGGCATTGAACTTCGCAATTCCGGCGGACAGGTCGTTGACCATGTTTGTTACGGCAATTGTGCTGCGGGAAATGTCTGCAACGGCGAAGGCGGCAGCAATGCACCCGATCCGTTTGGATCGGCAGGAGTCGAGCGATGCATCGCCCGCATTCCCGATCATCAGGACACGGACAGCAATGGGAATGACTTCGCCAGCAGCGATGCCCTCACTCCCGGCGCGCCAAACAGCGGCGAGCCGTGCGATCCGCAAACGGTGGGATTGATTGATGTGCGGGCCAATGACGGAAACGGGGTGCCGGTGCTGAGTGGACAGTTTGTCGTGGTCACTGGACTCCTGAACGTGAACAACTATACGTTGGACAGCTTGACACTTTCCAATTTCTTCATTCAGGATGAAGATGCAGGTGTAAACGTCTTCCGCGGCAACACTCCGCAGGGTGTCGTTGAAGGAACAGAGATTCGGGTTTCGGGCTGGGTAGGCAGTTTCAACGGCCTGACGGAAATTCTCTCCAGCGGCTCGGGCAATTGCACGTTTGAGGTTGAGATCATTTCGCAGGGATCCGTCATCACGCCGCAGGTGCTTCAGTGCAGTTCGCCGATGGAATTTTATGAAGGCATGCTGGCGCGTATCAACGGCGTCACCATCACAGACGGAAATTGGCCAAGTGGCGGGCAGAATGCAAACCTGACCATCACGGATGGCACCGGAACACTCACGCTGCGCATTGACAAGGACACGCAAATAGATGGCAGCCCGGCACCGCAGGGTGCGTTCGATGTCATAGGCATAATTACACAGTTCGACTCCGATGCACCGTACACCAGCGGCTATCAGATTACACCGCGCTATGTGAGTGATATTAACTCTCTCGCTGCGGAACCCGAGCACGACGCGGTGGCCGGCGACTTCAGCCTCGCAGCCGTGTATCCCAATCCATTTAACAATAGCGCGCGCATCGCCTTCGAAGTAGGGACTGCCCGCGACTTATCCGTTTCCATCGTGGACTTGCAGGGTCGCGAAGTATACTCGCGTACATTGGAAAATCTTACGCCCGGCACGCACGAGTTCAGTTGGAATCCGGCCGGGTCGACCGGTCTCTACTTCCTGACGATCAAATCCGCGTCAACCACGCAGTCGGCAAAGCTCCTTTACCTTAAGTAAGCGACAGTTTGCCCACACCCTTCGAGCATGCCCGTCGCTGGATCCGAATCATACTCGGATTTAGCGTATTGCTGGTGGGCGTCATTCTCATCGTCACACCCGGCCCCGCAGTGGTGGTCATTCCGATCGGCCTGGCCATTCTGGCGACAGAATACGCATGGGCGCGCCGCTACCTGCAGAAGTTCAAGGACGGTGGTGAGAAGCTCGGCTCAATCTTCTTTTCGAAAAAAAAGAAAGAGGAGCCAAAGGCTCCTGAGTAAGATCTGAATGGTAGCGCGGCTTGCGAGCTGCGACTGGTTAAAACTGAACCGGCGGTCCCTTAGGGCCGCCGGTTTTTTTGATGCTTTTCTCGCCGAGGCGGGTTAGCACAACGATTCCAATAATTCTTCTGCGCCTCTCACGTGCGTTACCCGCCCGGAATCTTTTCTATCTTAACAACACCATCTTTTGCATGGCGATCTGCTTCCGCTCAATCGTGTTCTCCGCTCGTGCAAAATAGATTCCCGAGCCGAGTTCCGACCCATCCACGCGAATGCTTTTCACATCCGCTACCGGACCCACAAATAACTCGCGCACATTTCTTCCTAGCAGATCAAACAGTTCCACACGCACGATCAGTGGCTGCGTCACACTTAGCTTCAAGCGTGCTACATAATTGAATGGATTTGGAAAAACCTCTAACTTCGCTTCCTTTGGCAAGATGGGATTACGCTCAGGAGTGTCCAAGAAGAAAAGTGTGTCCGTGTGCCACGGCTCGAAACTCACGCGGTCACTGACGGCATCGCCTAATCCGTCCGGATTGAGCCACGGGTGATACGGGCCCGTAGAATCGCCCCACCAGTTAAAGGCGGCGTCAGCTTCGCCATCGGCAAGATTGGAATCTACAACCAATGCTATCCCGGTATTTTCGAAATAGTTCCCTCTGAGTAATCCCGTTGCATGAGAAAATACGATTGTCGACGATGTATCGGGTTCCAAGTGAGCAAATCTATTGTGTTCTATCGAAATCCCTCGCCCGGAAACTACTATCGCTTTTACCGTCATCGGCGCATTGCAGTCCGTAAAAACGTTATCCGCAATGCTTAGACGTGCCGCACCGTGGCAAGTGTCATTTTCACTTTCAACGACAAAGGCCATGCAGCTGCCGCCAAATCCTGAAGGATTGGGGCCAATATCCGTGAAAAAATTGTTCCGAATCTCAACCGCACCCAAACATGGGGTGTATAAACCGATCACATAGCCGGTTCGCTGTGTGTGAATGAACTGATTGCCTTCCAGAACAGCATCGGGAACCGAGAGGGCTATAACCGACGTTATTCCCGGAGCCGTAGGATTGAACAAGCAATCACGCACGATTGCGGATTGGCCGGAGAGCATAAGATCTCTGCCAAAACTGTGCGTGCCCGTGAATTGGCAACGTTCGTATTGAGAATTGCCGCTGGATAAAGCTGTTCCCCAATCGGCGCTGTCACATTCAAAATAGCAGTCAAAGGCTTTTACCGTTGCTTGCATGGTGAGCACGCATGCTCCCGAGTTATGCAACAAACGACAATTGTAAAGGTATGTAAATCGATCTCCAATACCCTGAATACTGCGGTGCGTCGAATCAAAAATGCAGTCGCGTAGTTCAAGCAACTCAGCGGCATGATGGATCCCTCCCGGTATGTCAGGGTTGCGAGGAAACATTGCTGCTCCGTTGAGAAAAACGATGCGTTCGATTATCGCCGTATCGGACTGAACTCTCAAACATGTGCGTACTGTTGGACTGTCCAACTCGGTAGGATCGATCACGGTTCTTACGGGTTCTTGTCCCGCGATACTGTCAATGCTCCCGATCAAACTAAACGAAAGCGGAGGCGCAATCAACGCCTCCGCATAAACTCCAGTATCCACCAGCACGGAATCCCATGGTTCCGCGGCATCAAGGGCACTTTGTATCGTCTCGTACTCGGCTGGTACAAGAAGTGTCGCAGCTTGGACACTCATCCAAAACATGGGTACAATAAAGGCTCGTCGCATGACTCCATGCTTCAAGGATTACACGGCGGCATCGGGTTACACTCAGAGAAACTGTCATTGTAGATGTATGCGCGAGCCGTACAGGATGTACAGCTTGTGCAGTTAGCGCCGAAACACGAACGCAGACAAACCCATAGGACATATTCTTCGTCGTAGGTCAATTCATATTCCCAGATATACTCGCAGCCATTCGAGGTGCAGTCCGTCTGAGCATCTCCCGCGTACTCGCCATCAAGTCTGATGTAAGCGCAGCCGTAACAACTGGCGCAAACGGTTCCCGAAGAACACTGCAGAACGAGCTTCAAATAATTCATGCCTGAGCAATTCGATTTGAATGTCACGCTCCGGCATCCATCTGTTTGCCCGCATCCGGTAACCGTAGAACAAGTGTTATCCGCTACACAAATGCATTGTACACACGCATCAGCAAAAACACTCTTACAACAAACCGACAACACCACCGCCAGAACGAATATGAAAAACTTCATCTCGGACTCCTTAGGGGTTTATGGTAAAGAACTATTGGGTCATCCGCAAGGCCCTACACCATCATACGCAAAAAAAAAACGGAGGTCAAACTTCCGTTTTTGGGGTCACCCTAAGTAAATACAACGGCTTGAGCTAAGCCTTGCTCATGGCTTCCCACTCACTCGCGCCTCCTGCCTCCAGATAACAGCCATCAGATTATACGGCTTTCCCGGATCGCGATAGGTCTTCGAGCGGAACAGTTCATCGCTCTCTTTATAGTGCATGATTTCACTCGTCACACCGTATTTCTTCGCCCAAAACTCAATCGCAAAATCTCCATATCCTACTCTGACGCTGTCGTAGAGATCGAAGGCATGATAGACCAGATAGTCCACGCTTTTCTTTTCAAAATAGCCGTGGAGATTCTGCTGCTTGACTGCATCCTGGAACTCCATATTGTTCACAAGCCCGTCCAGATTGATGGTCTTGCGGTTTGCATAAAAGCCGAATACGCCTGTGTCCTTGAACGCGAACACTTCATCCGGCTGCGTGTTTTTTCGCGCCCACACTGCCGCATCGTAGGAGCACAGATTGGCTACGTGATGATTTTGTCCGCCTGCAGTGTTAAAGTGCACAAACACCGCACTGGCAATTAAGAGCGCAATCATCGCCACCGGGTAGAGCTTTGTAAAAAGTGATTTCTGATCCAGCGCGTAGGTCTGCACCCACTCCACCGCTGCCAGCACAAAAAACAAGTTGTAGGACGTGTAGTGCCAGCCGCCGCCGACTGCCCATTCCAGAAACAGCGCCGTATAAATATAGTGCAGCAGATTTCCTGCCGCCAGCGCCGCCACCGCAGCGCGGTAAAAACTTCGTCCCGGAGCAATCTGTCCGCTTTTAGATTTTTGCTTTCCGCTTTGCTTCGTCCCCCAATACCACACTAAGTACACAAACATCAGCCCCACGGTTGCGAGTTTCGTACGCGTGTGATGCAGCACATTATCCAGCGAAAACGAGATGACCGGAAACGTGCTCTTAAGCTGCCCGCTGATCGGCATCATCGAACCGAACGCAACTTTATTGTAGAGCAGATACGGCATCACGACCAGCGCCGAACCCGCGCCGATCAGGAGCACTCTGACCATCGGCGAGGAACTGCGTTCCTTTATACTCTGTGAAAGGCCGATAAATCCGATGACGAGTGCGAAAAAGACCATATCCAGCCGCGCCAGAAACACGAGACCCAAGAGCACACCGAACAACAATTCATCGGTGGGATTGCGTTTGGAAAAAATCTCATACTTCCACGCCGCATAGATAAGCGCCGTAATCGTCAGTACCAGCACACAGGACTCCATGCCCTTGGCGGAGGTGATCAACACGGATGGAATGTACAAAATCGTGCCCAGCAGCGCGGCCCGCGAACCACTGAGTCCGTTCCAAAGTTTCCACAACAACCACGCTGCCACGGCGAGATACGGCAACTGATAGATCATGCAGACCTTGACCAAAAATTCCGGCGCGCCGTGAAACAGCCAAAACAGCGGCACTAGCAGATACATCCAGAGCGGCTGAAATCCGTTGGTCGGGTTGATGCCGTCAAAACTTTGCCCAAGCCCGCCCGCCACATTCCGCGCAATCTGGAAAAAATAGTGCGCGTCGTCCGGCGTAATCAGAATCAGCTTGTGAATATCTGCCCGCGCGAAGAAGAACGCCAGATAGGAAAAGGCAATTGCCGCCAGTAAGAGCGACCAACGTGCGTGCTTCTGGGGCGTTGTTAAGGAGTCAGCCGTGAGTTTTGATGCCATAGCTTTAGAGATTCTGCAAAGTCAGTGCCACCCCAATATAACAAAAAGCGAGCTAATCTGCTCGCTCGGGGACTCTCCCCCTGCTTGCGGGGGGTTGGGGGGGGCCGCCGTGGCGGTTTGGCGCAGTGTCTCGATGAAAACCCCACGCAGTGGGCGCTCGTTACCCGCCCGGAATCTGTCCTACTTCAGCAATAGCACTTTCGCCATCGCCACCTGCTTTCGCTCAATCGTGTTCATCACCCGCGCGAAATAGATCCCCGAGCCTAATTCGCTCGCGTGTAAGGAAACTTCTTTCCTATCAGCAACTGGACCGACAAACAGCTCCCGCACATTTCTACCCAGCACATCGAATAGCTCGACACGCACAATCAGTGGCTGCGCCACACTTAGCTTCAAGCGTGCTACATAGTTGAACGGATTTGGAAAAACCTCTAACTTTGCTTCCAGCGGCAAGATAGGATGACGTTCGGGAACGTCCAAGAAGAAAAGTGTGTCCGTGTGCCACGGCTCAAAGTAAATGCTGTCTCCTACCTCGTCACCTTGCCCGTCTGGATTTAACAGCGGATGATACGGCCCCGTCGAGTGGCCCCACCAGTTAAACCGCGCATCAACTGTGTCGTTGAAATCTCCGTCATACTGAGTTCTTAGCGCAAGCCCATTGTCAGCAAAGTAATTGTCACGAATGAGTATGTCACCTTGGCAAAACATTGCGGCCAAGCTGTCCGGGCGCATCGCTGTAACTCTGTTCCGTCTGATCTGTATTCCCGAACCACCCGCCGAAATCGCCTTGGCGGATGAACGTGCATCGCCATCCTCGAAGGCATTCTCTTCAATGATCACTCCGATGCATAGCGATTCCGCCGCTGCGCCAAGGCAAGTACCTCCATGTAACTCTGAGTGCCGTGCCGTTCCGCGAAATCTATTGCCCCGGACGAGCGCGTAGTCTTCACAAGATCCTGATATACCTAAGGCGAACCCAGTCTCACATCCAAAGAATCCGTTATTCTCAATCACTCCATCGTGCGGATCGCCGACGTACGCAACGCCCGCTGGAACCGGTCCGGATGGAGTAAAGTTACAGTTCCTGATCACAACATCCGACCCGGTGAGCGTAAGCTCATGCCAGGATGTATGCGCTCCGTGAAAGCTGCAATTCTCAATTTGTGATCCACTACTGCCGCCGACAGATGCCCAGATTGAATTTATGCACTCAAACGAACAATAAAATGCCGTAACTGTACTGTTTAGCGCCAGCGCACAACATCCCGAGCAATCAAAGAAATCACAGGACGACAGATTGATATTGCGATGACCGTTTGCAAAAATAGCCATGAAGACGGAATCAAACGTGCAGTTCCTGAGATCAAGCCGGAAACCGCGATGACGAATCCCTCCCATCGAATCCACATAATGCGGATACATCGCCGCTCCGTTGCGAAATACAAATTTCGCAATAACTGCTGTGTCGGCGATAGTCTGCAGACACGTCTGAAATGTCGGATTCGGGAGAGTGGAGGGATCTATGATAGGCCCACGGTGATCTTCAGAGACTGAATCAAGATTGCCGCGCATAAAAAAAGAAAACGGAGGCGCAATTAACGCCTCCGCATATACTCCCGTATCCACGAGCACGGTATCATACTCCATCATGGCATCCATGGCCGACTGAATTGTTCCATACTCTCCCGGCACTCGCAATGTCGCGGCATGAACAGATCCCGCGAGCAGGGCTATGAATAGCCAATTCATGAGAATTCCGTTCGCCTACGGATTGCAGGCCGGAATTACATCGCAGGCTGACCAATCATCGTAATAAAGGTAAGCGCGCGCCGTACATCCATAGCACTCCTCGCAAATTTCACCCGGACATTTTCGCAGACATACTTTAAGTTTGTACTCAAGTCCATATGTCAAGCTCACCGTTGTGGGCAGGATGTCTTCGCAGTCACCAGGCTCACAATTCGTATGCCAGGAATTGATGTGAGTACCGGTACCGCTGAACAACTCGGCACACGCATAACACAATCCACAGGTTGAAGAAGAAGAGCAAAAAAGTTTTGCTTTCAGATAGTAGTTACCGCTGCAGTTGCAAGTGAAGATCAAGGTGGCGCAGCCACTGTCTTCGTCCCAACATGCGTTATTGTCGCACGTGTTGTCCGCAACGCAGAGACACGCTTCACAAGACTCCTGTGCAATAACATTCGCGCAGCACATACACACCACCGCCAGAACGAACATGAAATGCTTCATCTCGGACTCCCTAGGGGTTTATGGTAACACACTATAGCCTCATCCGCAAGGCCTTAGACCATCATACAAAAAAAAAAAAACGGAAGTCAAGCTTCCGTTCCGTGAGTTAAGTAGGGTGAATTCAGCGGGTTGGGCGTAATTGACCGACCTCTGTCAACAAACAACAAATGACTGTGCCGCCTCTTCTGGCTCATATTGCGCCAAGCCGGTTAACGCACTTATCCAAGAAAACCCCACGCAGTGGGCTAATTCGCATCGCCCGCCAAATAATCAATCAAGTCAATTTTCGTAATGATATCCTGCGGTACATTTTCACGCGTCACCAGAATCGCGTCATGGTTCGAGTGGGTAAAAATAAACGATACGTCATCTAAAGGAGAATCATCCGTCACCGTGGGAATTTCACTCTGCACAATCGGCTCAATTTCCGAATTGGCAAACATGGCGCCGGATAGAATCGAACTCAAGAGATCCGCTTCTTCGATAACGCCGAGCATGCGTTCGCCTTCCACCACCGGCATCTGCGAAATGCCGTGCTTCTTCAAACGCTGGATTACGTCCATCACGCGATCCTGCTTTTTCGCCGCAATCAGCGTGTGCTTCGGGCGGTGCAGGAGCAAGTCGCGCACGAAGCCCAGGCGCGGCTTCTCTTCCAGGAATTGATTATCGCGCATCCATTCATCATTGTATACCTTCGAGAGGTAGCGTCCGCCCGCATCGGGCAGCACGACTACAATCACAGAGCCCGCCGGAGCACGCTTCGCAAAATTCAATGCGCCCAGCACGGCGGAGCCCGACGACCCTCCGGCAAAAATACCTTCCTCGCGCGCGAGCCGCCGCGCAATGTCAAACGATTCTTTGTCCCCGACCTGTTCCATATCATCTACAAGTTTGAAATCAATATTGGCCACGAGCTGGTCCTGACCGATGCCCTCCACTTTGTAGGCATACATCTCGCCGAATTCGCCCGTCTTCCAATATTGAGTGAGCATCGAGCCCATGGTGTCCACGCCGACGCATTTCACTCCCGTATTCTGCTCTCTCAGATAGCGGGCAATGCCGGTAAATGTTCCGCCCGTGCCAAGTCCCGCCACCAGGTGCGTCATCTTACCGTCGGTCTGGTCCCAAAGCTCGGGAGCCGTAATATCATGATGCGCGTCCGTGTTCAGCGGATTGTGATATTGATTCACATAATAACTGCCGGGAGTCTCCCGGTGAATGCGCTTCGCCACTTCGTAATAACTGCGCGGCGAATCCGCCGGAACATTCGCCGGAGTGATGACCACTTTCGCGCCGTAAGCTTTCAGCGCGTTCACCTTTTCCTGACTCATTTTGTCCGACATCGTGAAGATGCAGCGGTAGCCCTTCACCGCGGCGGCCATCGCGAGCGCGGCTCCGGTATTTCCAGATGTATTCTCCACAATCAACCCACCCGGCTCGAGCAATCCCGCTTTGGTCGCCTGGTCGAGCATGTAGCGAGCCATGCGATCCTTCACCGAACCCGAAGGATTCAAGTACTCACACTTCACCCAAACTTCCGACTGCAAGCCTGCCGTCAGTTTGTTCAGCCTGATGAGCGGTGTTTGACCGATCGCATCGAGGATATTTTCAAATCTCTTCTTCTCGCGTGAGGCTTGCATGGGTGACCTTTTGTGTTTTTAAGACTAGTACAATTAACCACTTGCAACTTATGGTTGGCCGCAGGGAGGCTCGCTGGAGAGCGGCCACGTAAGATGCCAATATACACTCAAGCGGGGACTGGAGTCAACCCCCCGGCATCTAATAATTCGATTGGCCCAAATCCCCACACGCTGCGTGCATTCTCCTCGGACTGAGCTGTGGAAATGGGTGTGGCGTCAAGGCTTATGCACATATATCCGGTTGCAAATCGCTATAACATTTTGTACCTTGCGGTGGTGCCGCGTCGGACCATTTCGTCCCGTGCGCGGAGCACCCTTCAGATTAGTACCCTTCTATGATAGGAAAGGAAAACATCATGCTGAGAGAATTCAAAGAATTTGCCATGCGCGGCAATGTTGTGGATCTGGCTGTCGGTATCATCATCGGCGCGGCGTTTGGAGCGATAGTCAATTCGCTTGTCGCGGATGTCTTGATGCCGCCGCTCGGTCTCGCCATCGGCAATGTGGATTTTGCCAATCTGTTTGCTGTGCTGAAAGATGGCGCCACTCCTGGACCCTATGCGTCACTCAAAGCCGCAAAGGACGCCGGAGCGGTAACGGTTAACTACGGTGTATTTTTGAATGCCGTCATTCAGTTCGTCATTCAGGCGTTTGCGATCTTCCTGGTTGTCAAAGTGATGAACAAGATGAAGCGCGCAGAAGAAGCCGCTCCCGCCGCGCCGCCTGCACCGCCACGCTCCGAAGTTCTGCTCGAGGACATCAAGAATCTGCTTGCGAAAAGGTAAACAAAACGCCACGCAGTGGCCGCACACGATGAAAACAATTCTCGCACTATTAGCATGCGCGCTTCTCTGCGCACCCGTTCTTGCTCAGGACTCCGTCAAAGTTCAGCCGAAATGGAAATGCTCCATGGAGAATGCTCTCGGCCTTGCGCAGTCGTCCTATTCCGACAACTGGCAGGGCGGAGAAGCCGGCTCTCTGATCTGGGCTGCCACGCACCGTTCGACGGCGGAAACCTGGCTGAGTCAATCCCTGCTGTGGAACAACGAACTGCGCATGGAATTCGGCCAGACACATTCGCAGACCAAGGCCAAAGATTGGCTGAAACCCGCAAAATCTTCCGACAAGCTGCGCTTCGACTCGATTCTGAAAATCAAGCGCGGCTGGGCCGTGGATCCCTATCTTGCTTTCACCTTTGAGTCGCAGTTTCTCGATGCATCGGGAGTGGACAAGCGCTACATCAATCCCATCGACATGACCGAAACCATCGGTGTGGCCCGCGACATCTTTAATAAGCCCGATGTTCGCGTTCTCACCACACGTCTCGGTTTCGGTGTTCGCCAGCGCATTCACGAGTTTGACATTTTGCTGCCAGACAGCACAATTGGCAGTGAGACAAAAACCACCAATGACGGCGGTTTCGAGTGGGTAACCGATTTGATTCTCGGTTCGGCAAAATCAAAATACTCCTTTGTCTCAAAGCTCACCGTGTTCGAGGCAATCTTCAATTCCAAGAAGGATGAATTCGTCGACAACCCGGCAACCTCTGATGACGAGCGCGACTTCTGGAAGTCGCCCGACCTGAATTGGGACAATAGCTTCCGCGCCAACATCTCGTCCATCTTGCAGACTTCACTCGGCTGGCAGCTGCTCTATGACAAGGAGATTCACCTCGGTGGCCGCCTCAAACAAACACTTACACTCGGCCTCACTTACAAGTGGGCGAATTTTGCGGAAGAAAAAAAATAAGTCACCTGTTTGGTGACCTTGAATGGTGTCTCTTCCCGCCGAGGTGGGTTAGCACAACGCGTCAATCTATTCTGCTCGCCGAGGCGCGTGTCTTCACGTGCCCGGAGGAATCTTTTCTTCTTCCCCTCACAACTTTGTTTGGGGGAAAAGAAGGGGGTCAACGAATCAAGACCACCTTCGCAGAACGCGCCTGATCGCGGTCTGATGCGCGCAGCATGTACACTCCGCTCGCAAGTTCCGGCGGAGCCTGATAAGAAAATCTTCCGCCCGTGAGGCTTCCACGATGCAGCTCGGCAATTTCTTGTCCGAGTATATTGAACAGCGTGACCGTGAAATCCCCTGAGGTGAAACCTGCGATCTCGACGGTCATCATTGCATTAAACGGATTCGGATACACCGCCGCAAGCTCCCACGTTGAAGTAATGGCGGGCTTTCCGCGTTCCACGCTCTGCGGCATCGTGGTGTCCGGCGGTGTCGTCAGCCACGGATCAAACAACACACTGTCACTCAGCACGGTGTCACCCTGTCCGCCCGCATTGCGCGTCGGACTGTACGGCCCTGTTGGACTGCCCCACCAATTATTCCGCGCATCTATCGTTACGGGATAACCCGGCAAGAAAGAAATCGTATTCCCTTCATTGCCCGTTACCCAATTGGAATCGAATCCGGGTCGCGCATAACTTGCGGACATCAGTACCGACGCATCATTTGCCCATGATCGGTTTCCATAGAATAGGTTATGATGAATCCGGCAATTCGCATCGGCATAGGCATAGATTGCTCCACCGACCACAAATTCATTGTTGCGAATAATGTTGTAGGCAATCGTCCCGTAGCTGCGCTCGGATGTCAGAATTGTTCCGGCTAATTCACTGGAAACGTTGTCTTCAAGTACGTTGCCAATGAACTGGAAATAGGAATTGCTATGTCCCAATATGATTGTGGACCTCAACAAGCCATTCCGAAACACATTTCTTGAAATCGTCATGCGGCCATCGGTCACGAACAAATGGGATACGCCAACCATAGAGTAACTGAGGTTGTTCGCGAAATTACAATCCATGATAGATCCAAAGGAATCCCAGCATCCCAATGCGGCCTCGCTGGAACAATTCGAGAAACCTGTGGATACAACTTCGAGTGTACAACTTAATGCAACCATGCCTCCACCTTGCGACTCTGCGCTGTCACCCGCAAACATACACGATACAACACTCAATGAACATTCGAGGGCATAGATTCCTCCGCCATAGCCGCCGATGCAATTGCCAAATCTGCAATTCAAAACGCGCACAATTGGACGGTAAAGGAATTGAACTCCGCCGATACCGAGTCCGCCACCGAATTCTGCTTCACAATCCACAAAATGGCAGTGCTCAATTGTCACACTGCTTGAGTTCCAGTCGGTTGCAGCTACATGAACTCCACCGCCCATTGGCAGGTTTGCCGAACCCCAATTTGTACCACGGCCATTCCTAATCGTTAGTCCAATCAGACGACTGGCCGGGGTTTCGCCGTAAGAGTAAACGAAGCAGCTCATGGTGTCAAGCCGTGACGAATCCGGTTCAATCGTCGTCGCAGAAATGTGTGTACTATCGCCGTCAATCAAGAATTGACTGCCAACGGAAAGGTTCTTACCGTAAAAAATGACTGTTTCACGAAAGAGTCCATCTTCGAGCACAATCGTATCCTCCGAAGCAGCAACAGCCACTATTTCGTGAATTGGATCCTCTGGTGCAACAAAGTGGACTGCACACTTTGTTGAAGAAAATAATAGGCAGACCCAGAATACCTGTCCTACGACAAATCCATAAGTCTGCCTAGTTATCTGAGCCATCTTGCGGTGGAGCTAATTGGAACTGCAGGTGGGAAGATTGCCCCACTCGTTCTCGCTCGCTAGCCATGATTTCGCAGTGCCATAGAGATGATGGGCTGTGGCAGAGTAGTGGTGGTATGGCCAACTCACGGGAGTAGTAAGGTTAAAGGCGCCACTGCGTGTGCATGCCCCGTCGCGGGCCGTAATGTCCTTAATCGGAGTCGGCCAATTCTCGTATGCCATCGACCAGATCGTCCCCTCCGGTGGCGCCTGCGCTTGGAGCTTGTGGTCTCCCGCTGTATTGGTCGGTGTCGTGTCGATCGTGCCATTTCCTGTGTGCGTATGCACATCCCAAGTTGCCGTAGAAACTCCAAACATCAGCAGCACCGCGCTAACCACGAGAGCTAAGTTGTGCCCTCCCAAGTACTTACCTTTAAATTTCGGCATAATGATCTCCTCCCACACGGGTTTGTATGAACATTTCAGCCGATTCAATTGCCCGAGCAACGGTCGGGTCTGTTTTAATATAATATCGGATTCCCCGGATTACAATAGCCGCGGATGAAGAATAAGAACCTTCTACTTGGTCTGATTCTGCTCGCCGCCGCGCTTCTGCGCATCGTGGCCTTTGAGCTGCGTCCGCCGGATGCCATCTTGTATGCACCGGACGAACCCGACTTCTACCATATCGCCCTCTCCATTTCAAGCGGAGAGGGCTTTGCGTTTGAAGGCGCGCCCACCGCATACCGCGATATGCTTTATCCGTCGCTGGTGGGCATTCTATTGCGGCTTTCGAGCGAGTGGACTCCCATTTACTTTCTGCTCAATTTGCTCGCTGACTTGCTCACGGTGTTTCTGCTGTTTCACATCGGAGCCAAACGCTATGGCGAGCGAATCGGTTTGCTCGTTGCCGCGCTTTGGGCACTCTATCCGGCGGCAATCTTGTTTTCGACTTTATTCATGACCGAAACGCTGTTCGTGTGTTTCATCACACTTGCGCTGTTTGTTTATGATAGATTAGAGGAAAATTGGAATTCCTTCCCCTCCGCTTTAGCGGGGGGGTCAGGGGGGGTAATTTCAAGTTTACTGCTCGGCATTGTGCTCGGCGCGGCCACACTCACGCGCGCGGTGGGACTGCTTTTTTGCGCGGCCTATCTTGTTTACATCGTGCTCATTCGTTATGAGACTCCGCGCGGCATTCGCTTTCGCAGCGCGGCGATCATGCTTGCCGGATTTATCATCACAGTTTTGCCCTGGATGATCCGCAATCAGATCGTGATGAACACTTTCTCGCTGAACACGAACGGCGGAATCAATCTCTATATCGGTAATAATCCGTACGCCACAGGCGGCTACCGCTTCGATGCGCCCGTCGCGGATTCTCTGGAGACCCCCCCTGCCCCTCCGCACAATACACTCTCCCCCCACTCTGTGGGGGGACCAAGGGGGGAAATCCTCCGCGATCAACTCGGTGCATCTTTCGCAGTCAACTTTTGGAAAACGCATCGCGCCGAAGCCATTGATCTTTGGCCGCGAAAATTTGCGCACCTCTGGACCACCGACATGCAGTTGTGGCTGCATTATGATCCCTTTATTTCGCCCTCCGCTTTAGCATCAGAGACTTCACCCCCCCGCTTTAGCGGGGTGACAGGGGGGGTCCGAGAAAAACTCCACGCGCTCCCGCTTTGGAAACTCGCCTTGCTCGCTTTGCCGTTTATGCTAATCGTGACCTTCGGAGCGGCCGGAATCTCTCTTTCCAAGCATTTTCCAACACGCGGATTATTTATTCTTCAGCTCACGTTCACCGCGTTTGCCGCGTTTATCAGTTACGGTATCTTTCGCTATCACTTTCCCGTCATGCCCGCGCTTATTATCAGTTCCGTTTCACTGATCCGCCCGGCACCCTGGAAATCCGCTCCCCAATGGAGAAGGCTCTATCTGCTGCTCTTTGCCGGTATGTTCGCAGGCATCTGGACCTACGAGGTCCTCACCATTGCCGGGTGGTAGGTACATTCCCGCATAAACTACTATTTCTCAAAATAAAGAGCAAAAGACACGCAGTGTCCTTGACAATGCTATAGCATTTCATTATACTATTTCTTGACACGCATGACTTAAGCCCCGGAGTTCACGATGACAAAGGCTGTTTTCGTTCTGCTGCTTGCGTTTTTCGTTTCCGCAGACGCGCAAGTCTCCAATTTCATTCCGGCAGGAATGGGAGGCGGAGGCGCACTCTTCTATCCTTCACTCAGCCCGCATGACTCAGGCAAAATGTACATCGCCTGCGACATGGGGGAATTTTTTTATTCCTCGAACGGCGGATACAATTGGAGCGTGCCGCATTTCTCCGCCTTGCAATCGTCGAATATCGCCCGAGTACAGTTCACGAGCGATCCCGGCATTCTCTATGCCCTCGAGGGCGGAGACATTCCCGGAGTCGCCAAGAGCCTTGATGCTGGAAACACGTTCACACCTCTTGCCAATGATCCGACTGCCGGAGAAACCTATTCTCTGTTCGTAGACCCCGCGTCCACACAGCGGTTGCTTGCTTCAAACTATCCGGAGCTCTATTTCAGCGCAAACGGCGGCGCAAGCTTTACGCTGAAGTATTCCAGTTCCGATTTGCATATCGCAGGTGCATTCTTCAAAGGTGATTCCATTTATGTCGGAACCAATTCCGGACTACTGATCTCTACAAACGGCGGGTCAACTTTCGCCATCACAAACATCCCGGGTATTATAGACGGGCAAACCTTCCTGAGTCTGTGCGGGGCATTTCAAAGCGGCACCGTCCGGTTGTTTACGATTACGGCAAACAGTGGCGACATCTGGCCCGGCATAGGCGGTGCAGAATATGATATCTTTCAGGGGCTGTACACGCACGACATCGGCGGCGCGTCGTGGACCAACCGCACCGCAGCACTTCCATCCGGGCACCGTCCGTTCTTCATCTCTTGCGCGCGGGATAACATTTCTATCGCCTACGCATCCGGTGCGAATATTTCTGCATTCTACCCCACCGTCGCCAAGTCGACGAATGGCGGCACGTCCTGGTCAAACAACCTGCTTGCGGTCAACAATCAGAATGTGGCGACGGGATGGATGGGATACCAGGGCGATCTGAATTGGGGCTGGGCCGAGAGCGCAATGGGTTTCACGGTTTGCTCAAACAATCCGAATCGCCTGCTGATTACGGACTGGGGCTTTGCGCATTACTCAAACGACGGCGGCGCCAATTGGCGGCAGGTGTACAGCAGTTCAGCCACTCAGAATCCCTCCGGTGCCGCAACCCCGCGCGGACGAAGCTATGCATCCAACGGACTCGAACCCACGGCCGCATGGCAACTTTGTTGGGCCAATGACTCCACCATCATCGGCAGCTTCACCGACATTCGCGGCATTCGCTCGACCGACGGCGGCGACACCTGGCACCGGCTGAAAATAGACACCACAAATACGTTCAGCGTAAACACGGTCTATTACACGCTGAAGCATCCGCTGTCGGGCACGCTCTACGCCGCGACCTCTAGCGTGCATGACATGTATCAGAGCACGTATCTCACCGATGGCAACATTGACGGCGGAACTGGACAGATTTGGTCTTCAACGAATGCCGGTGCCACGTGGAACATGATGCACAATTTTTTGCACCCCGTTGTCTGGCTTGCATCCGATCCGACCAACCCCAATCGAATGTATGCCAGCGTGGTTCACAGCACGCAGGGCGGTATTTTTGTCACGAACGATTTACAGAACGGCTCCGGTGCAGCTTGGACCCGGGTCGGACTTCCGCCCCGCACACAGGGACATCCGTTTAACGTTTTCGTGCTGCCGGATGGTGCCGTTGTATGCACCTACTCCGGCCGCCGTGCATCGAACACATTCACCAACAGCTCCGGTGTGTTCTACAGCACGGACGGTGGAAACAGTTGGCTTGATCGCTCCGATCCGATGATGATTTACTGGACCAAGGACATTCAAGTCGATCCGCACGATGCAAGCGGTGGCACCTGGTTTGTGACGGTGCGGCGCGGCTGGGGCGGGCCGCCGAACAATCTTGGCGGCCTATTTAGAACGACGAATCGCGGACAAAGCTGGACGCGCATCTTTGATGAGCTCTATGCGGAATCCTGCACGGCCAGTCCCGTAAATGCGAACGAAATGTACGCCAGCACGGTGGGAAGTGGACTATGGCACACATCAAATCTGCGCGATGCCTCGCCGGATTGGGCAGCAGTTGATGAGTACACATTTCATAAACCCACGCGCATTCACTTCAATCCGCACAATCCCAATCAAGTCTGGTTTTGCAGCTTCGGCAATGGTTTGCGTTACGGTTTCACAAACCCTCCGCTCGCTCCGGTCACGGGTCTGACACTTCATGGGGAGAGCGGAAGCCTTGTGCTGCGCTGGACTGAAAGCGCGGGCGCGGCATCCTACAATGTTTACTCCGGCCCAAGTCCGGATATTGAGCTCATGACCGTCATTGGGAACACGCTCACGACTTCCTACCAAACTGCTGCAACCGATACCAGACGTTTCTACGTGGTGACGGCGAGCGATTGAGTTTCTCTTGATTTCTGGAAATGCAGAGGGCGCGATGATCTCGCGCCCTCTCTGTTTTGCATGGTCAGTCTGTCAGAGTTTTTCGATGGATTTCCAGTGGCTCCCTTCTGATTGAGATGTCAGGCCAACGCCGCAGCACGGTGAACCGATTTGTGCTCCACCATGCTCAGCGCATGTTTAAGGTCGTGAAGTAAATCTTCTTCATCCTCAATGCCCACGGAAAGCCGGATTAGCCCGTCCGTGATACCGGCATGCGCACGTGACTCGGGGCTCATCGCCGAGTGCGTCATCGAGGCCGGATGCTGAATCAGCGAATCTACGCAGCCCAGTGAAACCGCCAGTGTAAAAATATGCACATGATTCATAACCCGCTTCGCCGCTTCGTAACCGCCTTTTACTTCGAATGAGACCATGCCGCCGGGATATCTCATTTGCTTTTGCGCGAGCGCGAATTGCGGATTCGATTTCAGGCCGGGAAAGTGAACCCGCGAAACTTTGGGATGTTGTTCAAGCATCTCGGCGACCAGCCGGGCCGATGAACATATCTTGTCCATGCGCAGCGGCAACGTCTTGATGCCCTGATTGAGCAGCCAGCAGTCGAAAGGCGACGGACACGGTCCCGTGTCTTTCATCGTCTTGTAAAGCGCGTCCTTAATCCACTCGTGCTTTGTCACGAGCGCGCCCCCGACCAGCGTGCCATGCCCCGAAAGGTATTTCGTCGTAGAGTGCATCACAATGTCAGCGCCCAAATTCAGAGGAGCCTGCAGGTATGGCGTGGCAAATGTATTGTCCACACAAACTAAGATCTCCGGATTCACTTCACGAACTATCCTGCACGCCTCCTCAATATCCGTAAGATCCAGCAGCGGATTGTCCGGTGTTTCAAAGTAGAACAGCTTTGCCTTGGGATTCGCCTTAATGGCCTTGCGCACCAATTCCAGATCGCGCGTGTCCACTGTCACTGTTTTCACGTTGAACTTGGGCAGCATGTCGCTGAAGAAATGATCGGTCGAGCCATACAGCACTTCACCGCGAATCAGCGTATCTCCCGGATGCAGCAGAGCAAAAGCGAGCGAGGACGTCGCAGCCATGCCCGAGGAATAGAGCAGCGACGAAATTCTCGTGTGTGCGGGATCCTTCAGCTTCAGATCTCGGCCTTCCAGCGCATTCAACTTCGACTCGGCGACCATCACCGTCGGATTACCCATCCGAGTATAAACAAAGCCCTCTTTCTTGTGTGCAAATAGTTCTGCGCCCTCCTCCGCATCGTCAAACGTGAAGGTCGATGTTTGGAATATTGCGTTGGTGTGCGACTTTGATTTTGGCTGGCCGACTTTTTCACCTGCATGCAGACAGCGCGTGGCAAAGCCGTACTTTAGATAGAATTGTGAGATTGCGTCTTTGCGCAATGAATCTTCCATGAGCGTCTCAAGAACGGTTGAAGTTTAGAAAAATGCCTGTCGGCATGTTGGACGGCGAAGAACAGTTTTTATGGCGCATTTGCCGTCACCGCGTAATGAAATTTCTCCGCCGGATTAACCAGCACACCCGGATCAGTATACGTTGTTGCCGCTGTGGTGCCGATCAAATTGCCGGGCTGCACCATGTTATCGGCTGCCACGGAACGGTAGATTCGGTAGTTAGCAGGAACAGCCCCATTTGGAGCAGACCATGTCAGTACGATGTCCGGAAAGTCGGGCCAGATAACGAGCTCGATCGGCTCAGGTAGCGGGCACGGATTCACGCGCAGCACATAGTCACCGCACAAAAGCGATGACCACGCCTCTATCGTCAAAAAATACGTGCCAGCCGCGAGATTCAGACAGGGAGTCGTGCTGCGTAATCCGCAGGTATCATCCCTTTGATAGATGTTGTTCGAGCACGGTTCGGTCCCCAAGTAGAGATAAGTATCGAAACTGGAGCTGCAAAGTGAGAAAACCCAGTTTCCGCTGTAAGGAATCTCCACGCGTGCCAGGGCATCCTCGCTGGGCCGAAGACCGCACCAGTTGCATTGTCCGCAGGTGGTTCCGCTCACTTCGCCCGGGGCCGTAAAATCATGATCCATCGCAATGCCGCATCCGCCAATTGGCGCGGGAAAAGTATACTCAATACTCAGTTCAAACGTGCCTTCTTCTCCGTCGCATCCCGCCACCAGCAGCCAGTAGGTCACACCTGCTTCGAGCGCCATGCTCATTCCAAACGGCGCTGAACAGTCCGAGTTCCACATGCACCACAAATCATTGCAACAGCCGCAATAGAAGAAAACCTGGTGCGGTACCGATGCGCTCAAGAGCGTAACGACCACATCCGAATCCTGACCGGCAAACTTATACCAGACTCCGGGACCGTCGGACGTTGGACAATTCGAATTCCCGGGATAGAAGTCGTTGGTTGCTCCGATTGTACTGCCGAAAAAGTGAGCCGAAGTCGACACCTGCGTCGCTTCTTCACAATCATCATTCTGCCAACCGCAACTTGTGGCAATACATCCCATCGACGCAGGTACAGCGTTGAAAATGTAACTGCCTGCACTGGATCCGTAACCGTCGACCACCACAAAATACTCGTAGTCCGCTTCCAGCGTCAGCGTGAGGCAGGATTGCAGACTGCAGAAATCATCGTTACATCCCACGATCACGCCGCCCTCCGTAGGACATCCCCGCCACACGTGAAGATAGGTGTCGTAGAAAGAGCCGCACAGCGAAAACGTGATCTGCTCCTCTGTCGTTGTTACGTATCGGTACACCACATCCGGAGCCGCACTCGAGCCGCAATTACCGGAATAGTCTCCTGAATAAGCGAGAGTGGTTCCGGTGTCGCAGTACGGCAGATCCGAGATCGTGACCGCGCTCGCGCAGTTATCTCCGCCTTGATCCAGCGAGCGGCGTCTCAATTGGCGTGATGCTTCACCCGTAAACTGCAACCCTTGGTAAAGCGGTTCAAGCTCCGCCTTGATGACGGCAACTCGTGCGTAGTCCTCCGCTTTGATCGCCGCTTCAAGCTGCGCTTCCAGACTCTGAATTCCGCCATTATGAGTTGCGGCGAATACGGAAACATAAAACGCGGCCTGCGCCGCGAATAAAAGTATACATTTATAATAGGACATAATTGCTCCGATTCAAGCTATCTTTCGTTCTCTAAGATAAGCAATTTTGGACCCTATTTCAACGTGCAATCGTTGACGATGAGCAGCTATAGTTCACATAAGAGGATGCCTCGCGGATGGGTTATGGGGTCTCTGCCGTTACAGCGTAGTAGAATCTGGGCTGCACCGCTTCCAGGATGTTCGTGTCGGTGAATGTGGTTGAAGTGGTCGTGCCGATCTGATTCGGTGGCTCGATTATAGAATTCAAATCCGCCGAGCGGTAAACCTTATATTGCATCGGCGGCGTGCCCACAGGCGGATTCCAGCGCAGGACAATATTCGGCCAACTTCTCGCAATCGTCAATGCAAGCGGCGGATTGGGCGGTTCGCCCGTGCACACGGCTTCGGTGCAGAATACATTAAAAGTTGCATTCAAATCAAAAACACCGGCTGCATCAGAACATGCCGCGACGAGCACAAAATACTGCGCGCCGAGGTCCGTGCAAAAGGTCGTCGTCTGAAACACTCCGCAGTCCGGCGAGGCGATGCAGGTTAAGTCGGTGCACGGGCCGCAGAACGCAAAAAGTTGGTGTGGCGTGGATAGACCCGTCAGCGAAAGCGTCACCGTGGAATCCATGCCTGTGAACTGAAACCATACTCCCGGTCCCGCCGGAGTCACGCAGTTCGGCGTCACCGGAGGATTGTCCGTCGTCGCACCGATGGTGCTGCCTGCGAACACGTTGGGAAATTCGCTGCCGGGAGTAATGAAAGCGGCCTGCGAGCACAAATCGTGCTGGTCGCCGCAAACTGTACCGGGACAGGGGAAATTTCCCGGTACCGCATGAAAGCGGTAGTTGCCCGCGCTGCCGTCGTAGCCGTTAATAATCAAGTAATAGATTTCTCCGGCCGTCAGCATAGACGTCACGCACGATGACGATCCGCAGAAATCATCATTGCAAATGATCTCGTCACCGCCGGCATCGGGGCAGCCGCGCCACAGCGAAAGTACGCAGTCGAAGTTCGAACCGCAAAGTGAAAATCTGACAGTTTGATTCAAGTGAGCAGTGAACTGATAAACGACGTCCGAGCCGCTGCCGTTGCACGAGTTAAAATAGTCCGCCGCATAGCCGTTCGTCGTGCCGATGTTGCAGTACGGTATGTCAGGAATTGCCGTCGCAGTTGCGCAATCTTCGCCGCCCTGTGCAAATGAAATTGCGCAGTTGAGGATGATCGCAAGAAGCACCCCCCCTGCTCCCCCGTTAAAGCGGAGGGGTGATGTTCGTTTTTCGCCGAGGCGGGTTAGCACAACGCGAGTGAGTTCTCCCCCCGCCTGCGGGGGGCGGGGGGGTCTTCGTGCATTACCCGCCCGGAATTTTCCGTTTTCGCTTTCCGTTTTTCGCTTTCCGCTTTCAACTTTCTTACTTTCCTTCCACTTCATCCAAAAACGCCACCGCTCTTCTCAAATGCGGAATCACAATCGAGCCGCCCACGGTGAGCGCGACGGAAAAAATGTCGAACATCTCGGCGCGGGTCACGCCCTGCTTGTGACATTCGATAATATGATAGCTGATGCAATCATCGCACCTGAGCACCATCGAAGAGACCAGCCCCAGCATCTCTTTGGTTCTTTCGTCGAGTGCGCCCTTGTGATACGTCAGCGTATCCACGCTGAAAAACCGCTTGATGGCTTGATGATCCTCGGCCATGATCCGCTCATTCATCTCTGAGCGGAAGGAATTGAAGTCGTCCAGTCTTCCCATACTTTTATAGTCGTGCTTTCTTTGGGATTTCTGATTTTGGATTTTTCTTCAATTTACCCTCGCTTTCCCCCATTGTCAAGCACACGCACTTGGGTCAGACACACTAACTTTCCTGCCGAGGCGCAGGATTGTACTTGACATCCACCGCAACCCTCACTATACTTACTCTATTGCAAGCTCAAATCGCCTTTAACTTGGGAAAGACCCCGAAAGTCACCTTAACACACTGTTTTGAATAAAATTCCAAAAGGAGAGTCCATGCGATCCCGCCTTGCAATCGTGTTTTTTGTGCTCGCGCTCTGTTGTACGAGTGCCTCCTATGCCGCCATCGGCTGGGCGAACTACCAGTGGCCATGCATGGGTGCTGGCTATGCCGACAATCAGAATATAGACATTTACTCCCGAGTCTGGAAGGGTGGATGCACCGATCCAGGTGGCCCGTGCCTGGACATATCCGCTACGATTTATTACCACCGTGCGTCCGAAGGTGCAACGTGGCACTCCGGCACCATGACCTATCTCGGCGATGACTTCAACAACGATGAGCATACATTCCAGATTCCGGCATCAGCCACCGAAGCTGGAGACCCGCTCGAGTACTACATCGTATGGCACGACGCCAGCGATAACTCCGATTTCAATCCGTCCGATCACTGCGGCGGGGGCAATGTTCCGCCGATGGTCCTGAACATTACGCCGGCGACTGAACGCGAAGTGACCGTATTCTTCTATGTCGATGTCAACTGCCTGCCTGAGGAGCTGACCTACAACATGTTTGTTGCCGGTGATTTTCAGGGTTGGAGTGCCTGCAATCCCGGCAATCAGATGACACCCGTCGGTTCGCGGCTATATGTCGGCAACCTGAGTTTTGCGGCGGGATCAAATCCCTATCATGAATTCAAGTTCAACCGCTTCGGCACAGATAGCTGCCAGTGGGAAAATTCGATTGGCAACCGTTCATTCGTGATTGACGACAGCGGCCCCGAAATGCATCTGCCCGTGGTCCGCTGGGACAACTATGCGTGCTGCCTGCCGGGCGGACCTGCTGAAATCACCGGACCTGGAACGTTCTGCGTTCGTCTTTGCCTTTGTGAAAATTACCTGCACATACCGCTGAACACCAACGTCAGCCCGCCGCTGCTTGGCGGAGTAACTTTCGCTTCCGGCTGTAATCAGGGCGGCGTGTGTCAGGAAGACTGCACACCCGGCGCGGGAGAAGTCTGGTGGAATGTGGTTGGTGCAGAAGGCGCGTGGGTACTTGTGCTCTGCATTACGCCGGGTGACGGCGCGCACGAAGGCTGCTTCTGCATGACGATTGATCAGATTCTGCCCGTGGAATTTGGCACGTTTTCCGCGCTACCCGGCAACGGCGAAGTCACGCTGAACTGGAACACGCTGAGCGAGAACAACAATGCGCGCTTTGACATCGAGCGCGATGGAAACCTGCTTGCACAGGTCGCCAGCCTCGGCAACAGCGCATCCGGTCATCGCTACAGCTTCACCGACCGTGAGGTCCAGAATGGCACAACCTACAGCTACAAACTGTTCTCGGTGGACCTGAACGGTGCGCGTGAGGAGTTGGCCACGACCGAAGCCACACCGAGCGCAAATGCTATTGCCAGCGAGTATCGTCTCGAGCAGAACTACCCGAATCCGTTCAACCCTTCCACCAGCATTAGTTACTCGATTCCCGAAGCGGGATTGGTCACGCTGTCCGTGTTCGACTTGAATGGCCGTGAGGTCGCGCAGTTGGTGAATCGTTCGCAGAGTGCGGGAAGCTACTCCGTTGATTTTAACGGCGAGAGTCTTTCCAGCGGCATCTACTACTATCGTCTGACCGCAAACTCCTTCACCGCCACACACAAAATGGTGCTGATGAAGTAAGCTCACTTCAGTGATCTTTCAAGTAGGGGCGGTTCATTGAACCGCCCCTACGTCCTCTTGTCTCCCAACCGTTCCCACACGTCGGAGGTTGTCGTGCGTATTAACGTGCTGCCGATCCTCGTCAAGCCTGCTTTGCGTTTCTCTTCGCT